>JBAXUD010000171.1:0-6856 GCA_037129875.1 Mycobacteriaceae bacterium | reverse complement strand
GCGGTGCCGATGGCCACTCCCGCGGCTGCGCACATCGCGAAGACCTTGAGGTTGGCCACCGTCAGCACGATGGCCGTCAGGAATGCCCGTGCCGGTCCCATCGAACTCATCGCCGTCATCCACTTGGGGTTGTGTGCCGACCGATTGCGGCCGAGCCAGCGGTAGATGCCGAAGGCGATCAGCGCGACGCCGAGGGCGATGCGCACGTACGGCGCCCATGTCGGCTTGGTGTCCAGGCCGTCGTTGGAGACATCCGAGCCACCGACGAACGCCCCGGTGATGACCGCGATGCCGAGCACCCAGCCGATCAGGAACGCGAGGCTGGTGGGCCGTGGGCGCGGGGTGTGCAGCACCAGGATCCCAGGGATGATCGACAATGGCGAGATGGCGATGACCAGCCCTAACGGGATCAGTTCGCCGAGGTCGGACAGCACTGTGCTCACCGTGGCAACCTATCCGACAGGCGAGCCTTTAGCTGCATGCGCTAATGCTACTGCGATGCTACCGAGGTAGTATGAAAGTGTGAAAGTGAGTGTGAGCCTGTCTGAGGACGACTTGGAGGTCCTGGACACCTATATCAAGAACAGCGGGCTACCCTCGCGTTCGGCGGGGGTGCAACGGGCCATCCGGATGCTTCGCTTCCCGGCCTTGGAGCGGGACTATGAAGACGCATGGACCGAGTGGTCGGAAGCCGGCGAGGAGAGTCTCTGGGACGAGGTCAGTGGTGACGGATTGAGTGATGCTGCGAGGTGAGATCTGGCTCGTCGAGTTCGAGCCAGTCCGGGGCAGCGAGGCGAAAAAGCGGCGACCGGCAGTCATCGTCAGCAATGGCAGGGCCAACGCCGCCGCCGCGCGACTCGGTCGGGGCGTGGTGACAGTGATCCCGGTGACAAGCAACGTGGCCAGGGTCTACCCGTTCCAGGTGATGTTGCCCGCGGCGACCACGGGCTTGGCTGTCGATTCCAAGGCCCAAGCCGAACAGGTGAGATCCGTTGATATCGAGCGTCTTTCGCATGCCGTCGGCCGGGTCTCATCTCCGGAGTTGGTTCGTATCGACGAAGCTCTGCGCCTGCACCTCGATCTCTGACCGCTGCCGTTCGGGCCTCCAATGGTCGCGTAGGCGGCCAACAGGTGTCAGATGGCCCTATCGCGAGGAGCCCTGAATTCATTAGAGTTGAGCGGAACAGACTCAAGGTTGCTGGTGTTATAAATCTCGCCAAGCTTCTACCAGGAGAAACGGAGGTGTCGTGGACTCGTTTAACCCGACCACCAAGACCCAGGCGGCGCTGACCGCGGCGTTGCAGGCTGCCAGTGCGGCCGGCAACCCCGAGATCCGGCCCGCCCATCTGCTGATGGCCCTGCTCACGCAGACCGACGGCATCGCCGGCCCGCTACTCGAGGCGGTCGGCGTCAACCCCGCGACGATCCGCGCGGAGGACCAGCGCCTCGTCGACCGGCTCCCGACCAGCAGTGGCGCGACCTCGCAGCCGCAGCTCTCGCGGGAGTCGCTGGCCGCCATCAACGCCGCCCAGCAACTGGCCACCGAGATGAACGACGAGTTCGTCTCCACCGAGCACCTGATGGTCGGCCTGGCCGGAGGGATGGGTCGCTCCGCTCCCGCAGGCGACTCCGATGTCGCCAAGCTGCTCACCAGTGCGGGCGCCTCCCCGCAGGCGCTGCGCGAGGCTTTCGTCAAGGTCCGCGGCAGCGCCCGGGTCACCAGTGCAGACCCCGAGGCCAGTTACCAGGCGCTGGAGAAGTACTCCACCGACCTCACGGCCCGCGCCCGCGAGGGCAAGCTCGACCCGGTTATCGGGCGCGACAACGAGATTCGTCGCGTCATCCAGGTGCTGAGCCGTCGTACCAAGAACAACCCCGTGCTCATCGGTGAGCCCGGCGTCGGCAAGACCGCGATCGTCGAGGGCCTGGCCCAGCGGATCATCGACGGCGACATTCCGGAGAGTCTGCGCGACAAGACCGTCGTCTCGTTGGATCTCGGGTCGATGGTCGCCGGTGCGAAGTACCGCGGCGAATTCGAGGAACGGCTCAAGGCCGTGCTCGACGAGATCAAGGAATCCGCCGGCCAGATCATCACCTTCATCGACGAGTTGCACACCATCGTCGGTGCCGGCGCGACCGGCGAGGGCGCGATGGACGCCGGCAACATGATCAAGCCGATGCTGGCCCGCGGCGAACTGCGACTGGTCGGCGCGACCACTCTCGACGAGTACCGCAAGTACATCGAGAAGGACGCCGCCCTGGAACGCCGCTTCCAGCAGGTCTTCGTCGGCGAGCCGTCGGTGGAGGACACCGTCGGCATCCTGCGCGGCCTCAAAGACCGCTACGAGGTGCACCACGGCGTGCGGATCACCGACTCCGCGCTGGTGGCCGCCGCGACGCTGTCCGACCGCTACATCACCAGCCGGTTCCTGCCGGACAAAGCCATCGACCTGGTCGATGAGGCCGCCTCCCGGCTGCGCATGGAGATCGACTCCCGGCCCGTCGAGGTCGACGAGGTCGAGCGCCTGGTGCGCCGGCTGGAGATCGAGGAGATGGCGCTGGAGAAGGAGGAGGACGCCGCCTCCAAGGAGCGGCTGGAGAAGCTGCGCGCCGAGTTGGCCGACCAGAAGGAAAAGCTGGCAGAACTGACGACCCGTTGGCAGAACGAGAAGAGCGCCATCGACGTCGTCCGCGAGATCAAGGAACAGCTCGAGGACCTGCGCGGTGAGGCCGACCGGGCCGAGCGCGACGGTGATCTGGCCAAGGCCGCCGAACTGCGCTACGGCCGCGTTCCCGAGCTGGAGAAGAAGCTCGACGCCGCGCTGCCGCAGGCGAGCGCCCGCGAGGGCGTGATGCTCAAGGAGGAGGTGGGTCCCGACGACATCGCCGATGTGGTGGGGGCGTGGACCGGGATTCCGGCCGGCCGGCTGCTCGAGGGTGAGACCGCCAAGCTGCTGCGCATGGAGGACGAACTGGGCAGGCGGGTCATCGGGCAGCGCAAGGCCGTGGCTGCCGTCTCTGATGCGGTACGCCGCACCCGGGCCGGGGTCGCCGACCCCAACCGGCCCACCGGCTCGTTCCTGTTCCTCGGCCCGACCGGCGTCGGCAAGACCGAACTGGCCAAGGCGCTGGCCGACTTCCTCTTCGACGACGAGCGCGCCATGGTCCGCATCGACATGAGCGAGTACGGCGAAAAGCACTCCGTCGCAAGGCTTGTCGGTGCCCCTCCCGGCTACATCGGCTACGACCAGGGCGGTCAGCTGACCGAAGCGGTGCGCCGGCGTCCCTACACGGTGGTGCTGTTCGACGAGGTCGAAAAGGCCCACCCGGACGTGTTCGACGTGCTGCTGGCTGTGCTCGACGAGGGACGGCTGACCGATGGCCAGGGCCGCACGGTCGACTTCCGCAACACCATCCTGATCCTGACCTCGAACCTCGGTTCGGGCGGTGACCACGAGCAGGTGATGGCGGCGGTGCGTGCGGCGTTCAAGCCGGAGTTCATCAACCGTCTCGACGACGTGCTGATCTTCGACGCGCTCTCGCCAGACGAACTGGTCGAGATCGTCGATATCCAGCTGGCGCAGCTTCAGAAGCGCCTGGCTCAGCGGCGCCTGGAATTGCAGGTGTCGCTGGCGGCCAAGGAATGGCTCGCTGAACGCGGGTTCGACCCGGTCTATGGGGCCCGGCCGCTGCGCCGACTGGTGCAGCAGGCCATCGGCGACCAGTTGGCCAGGCTGCTGCTGGCCGGAGAGATCCACGACGGCGACGTCGTACCGGTCAACGTGTCCCCGGACGGCGACTCGCTGATCCTGGGATGATTGGGCCACGAACAGCAATGGAGCCCGAATTCAATGGTGATCCTGTTGTGACCTGCACGGGCTCTCGGTGAACAGCAGGGAAGCGTTAGGCTACGGCTAATGGTCCCGTTCTGGTTCACGCTGTCCGCACTCTGCTTCGCAGGTGCGGCGGTACTTCTGTACATCGACATCGGGCGCCGTCGTGGCCTGGGCCGGCGGCGTAAGTCCTGGGCGCGTGCGCACGGGTTCGACTACGAACAGGAATCCACCGAGATCGTCGATCGCTGGAAACGCGGCGTAATGTCGACCGTTGGCGAGGTCACCGCCCGCAACGTCGTGCTCGGCCAGGTCCGCGGGGAAGCCGTCTACATCTTCGACCTCGAGGACGTCGCCACCGTCATCGCCCTGCACCGCAAGGTCGGCACCGACATCGTCATGGATCTGCGCCTCAAGGGCGTCAAGGAACCGCGCGAGAACGACGTCTGGCTGCTCGGGGCGATCGGCCCGCGGATGGTCTACTCCAACAACCTCGATGCCGCCCGGCGCGCCTGCGACCGCCGGATGGTGACCTTCGCCCACACCGCCCCGGACTGCGCGGAGATCATGTGGAACGAGCAGAACTGGACGCTGCTGGCCATGCCGATCTCCTCGACCCGCGCCGAGTGGGACGAGGGTCTGCGCACCGTCCGGCAGTTCAACGATCTGCTTCGTGTTCTGCCGCCCATCCCCGGTCAGGCCGCCGCGCAGTCGGCCGGCCGTCGTCCCGCCGAGCCGGGCCGCCCGCAGGCCCAGCCGCCCCGCGAGCTTCCCTCCGGACGCAGTGAGGCCCCGCCGCTGCTGCGCACGCAGCCCCACACCGGCACCCAGGCCCCCCACTTCCAGTCCTGAACCGGCGATAGGGTGTCGGGGTGACCCGCCCGGTAGCCCTTATCACTGGACCGACCTCAGGCCTGGGCGAGGGCTACGCCCGCCGTTTCGCCCGGGACGGCTACGACCTCGTTCTGGTCGCCCGCGACGTCGACCGGCTCGTGGCCATGGCCGCCGATCTGCGTGCTGCTCATGGCATCGACGTGGAGGTCCTGCCCGCCGATCTCTCTGACGCCGCCGACCGCAAGTGGGTGGCCGATCGGCTGGCCGCCGGGGTGCAGATTCTGGTGAACAACGCCGGGCTGGGAACTTCCGGGGAGTTCTGGACCGCCGAGCCGGCCCTGTTGCAGCGTCAGCTCGACGTCAATGTCACCGCGGTGATGGAACTGACCCGCGCTGCGTTGCCGCCGATGTTGGCCGCGCACAGGGGCACGGTGATCAACATCGCCAGCGTCGCCGGGCTGCTGCCCGGCCGCGGCTCCACCTACTCGGCCTCCAAGGCGTGGGTGGTGTTCTTCTCCGAAGGCCTGGCCAACGGGCTGGCCGGCAGCGGCGTGGGCATGCATGCGGTGTGTCCGGGTTTCGTGCGCACCGAATTCCACCAGCGCGCGGGGATCGAGATGTCGTCCACCCCGTCGGTGATGTGGCTCGGCGTGGACCAGGTCGTCGCCGAGAGCCTCGCCGACATCGCCAGGGGCAAGGTGGTCAGCATCCCCGGGTTGCAGTACAAGGCGCTGGCAGGCGCCGGTCGGCTGATTCCGCGCGGTTTCGTTCGCGCCATGACCACAAGGATGGGACGCGCCCGTGACCGCACCTGAACTGAACAGCACCGATCGCAGCGAGTTGGCCGACCTGGTTCGCCGACTCTCGGTGGTGCACGGCCGGGTAACCCTGTCGTCGGGCAAGGAGGCCGACTACTACGTCGACCTTCGCCGCGCCACGCTGCACCACCAGGCCGCTCCACTGATCGGCCGACTGATGCGCGACCTCACCGCGGACTGGGACTACGCCGCGGTCGGCGGGCTGACCATGGGCGCCGACCCGGTGGCCTGCGCAGTGCTGCACACACCCGGCCGGCCCATCGACGCGTTCGTCGTGCGAAAGGCCCTCAAAAGCCATGGGATGCAACGGCTCATCGAAGGCGCCGACGTGACGGGACAGCGCGTGCTGGTGGTGGAGGACACCAGCACGACGGGTGGTTCGGCGCTGACGGCCGTACGTGCCGTGCGGGACGCGGGGGCGACGGTGGTCGGTGTCGCGACGGTGGTGGACCGCGCGACCGGCGCCGCGGAGACGATCGAGGCCGAGGGGGTGCCGTACCGCAGCATTCTCGGTCTGGCCGACCTCGGCCTCGCCAATGACTGAGCATCTCGAGTCCGCCGACTGGGACGAAACCGTGGACGTGCTCTGCGTCGGCGAAGGCCCCGGAGCGCTGGCCTACGGAATCTTCTGCGACGCTTCCGATCTCGATGTCCTGATCGTTGAGTGTGCCGAACTGGACCCGCAGACCCGCGACTGGAGACGCGCCATGACCGAGGACCTGGACGGCGGCCCGCCAGACGCTCGCCTGCCGCTGATCAGTGCCGAACCGGTGCCGGTGCAGCCGATCAACGACCGAACAAGGCTGGAACCCTTTGTCGGCGAACATCTTCGGCAGTGGTCGGCAGGGTGTCTGGCGTCACCGTTCGGGGTGATGTTCAGCCACGTGCCTGACTTGGACCCGATGCGCACCGCGGAGGGCCAGTCCGTCACCGCCGGAGTCGTCGGCTCCTTTCAATGTGACGGCGGGCCGCCCGGCCCGGCTCTGGTGCGCTGGCTGCGCGAGCGGGCCGAGGGCCTGTTCGGGCCGGCCGACGACAGGCTGGACGGGCTCATCATCGAAGACGGCCGGATTGCGGGCGTCGTCCTGCACACTGCCGACGGGCCGTGTCGGGTCGGCGCCACCCACGGCCTTGTGCTGTCACTCGGAGGTGCGCCGGAATGCTGGCCCGACCAGCCCGAGCTTGCCGGGCTGGAGGTCGACGTGGCCGTCGTCGGGCGGCGGGCGGGCCGGTTCGCTCGGGTGCAGCTGCTGGCGTCGCAGTGACGCTCGGCGCAGGAGGTCGTCGGCTCCGGGGCGGTGCCGCCGAGGCGCCAGCCCGGGATCTTCGGTAAGGGTCTGGCACTCCGATCGCCGACCAGTGGCATCGGGC
>JBAXUD010000170.1:0-6861 GCA_037129875.1 Mycobacteriaceae bacterium | reverse complement strand
CCCCAGGGCGAGTATCCGGCTGCCGGTCTTGCGGTCACGCTGCAACTCGACGACGGCAGCGGCCGGACTTATCAGCTCCGCGAAGGCGCCAATGTGATCGGCCGCGGCCAGGATGCGCAGTTCCGGTTGCCGGACACCGGAGTGTCCCGACGCCACCTGGAGATCCGCTGGGACGGCCAGACGGCCATGCTGCAGGATCTGAACTCCACAAACGGCACCACGGTGAACAACGCGCCGGTTCAGGAATGGCAGCTCGCGGACGGGGACGTGATCCGGCTCGGTCACTCCGAGATCGTCGTTCACGTTCACTGAGGTCAGCGGCAGACCGGCGCGGACGGGGGTCTGGTGGCTTCACCCCTCGGGCGATCCGGCGTCCCAGTATCCTGTGACGTTGCCGAAGTCCGCCGGGTTGCCGGCGTCACACGAGGCTGCAACCGCGACAGCAGGATGGGAGGGGCGCCGCATGCAGGGTCTGGTTCTGCAACTGACGCGTGCCGGTTTCCTGCTGTTGCTCTGGCTGTTCATCTGGGCGGTGCTGCGCATCCTGCGCACCGATATCTATGCCCCCACCGGCGCGGTCATGGTGCGGCGGGGTCTGGCGCTTCGTGGCGCGCGGTCGCCGGGACGCCAGAACCGGACCGCGGGGGCCCGCTATCTGGTGGTCACCGAGGGCGCGCTGGCCGGCACCCGGATCAATCTCGGAACCCAGCCGGTGCTCATCGGCCGGGCTGACGACTCCACTCTGGTGCTCACCGACGACTACGCCTCCACTCGTCACGCCCGGCTCTCGCCGCGTGGCGGGGACTGGTTCGTCGAGGACCTCGGTTCCACCAACGGCACCTATCTGGACCGCTCCAAGGTCACGACCGCGGTGCGGGTGCCGGTCGGCACCCCGGTGCATGTCGGCAAGACGGTAATCGAGCTCCGCCCGTGACCCTTGCCCTGCGCTACGC
Source organism: Mycobacteriaceae bacterium (assembly GCA_037129875.1). Classification (GTDB taxonomy): domain Bacteria; phylum Actinomycetota; class Actinomycetes; order Mycobacteriales; family Mycobacteriaceae; genus Mycobacterium. The sequence goes on along the minus strand of JBAXUD010000170.1, from coordinate 5,908 downwards.
CGCCCGCAGCGACCGCGGCCTGGTTCGCGCGAACAATGAGGATTCCGTCTACGCCGGAGCCCGGCTCCTGGCGCTGGCCGACGGGATGGGCGGCCACGCCGCCGGAGAGGTCGCCTCCCAGCTGGTGATCGCGGCGCTTGCCCACCTCGACGACGACGAGCCTGGCGGCGATCTCCTGGCAAAGCTCGAACATGCTGTCCACGAAGGGAATTCGGCGATCGCCGAGCAGGTCGAGATCGACCCCGAACTGGACGGGATGGGCACCACGCTCACGGCGATCCTCTTCGCCGGTGACCGGCTCGGACTGGTCCACATCGGTGACTCGCGCGGTTACCTGATGCGCGACGGTGAACTGACGCAGATCACCAAGGACGACACCTTCGTGCAGACCCTGGTCGACGAGGGCCGCATCACCGCCGAGGAGGCACACAGCCATCCCCAGCGCTCACTGATCATGCGGGCCCTCACCGGCCAGGAGGTCGAGCCGACGCTGATCATGCGCGAGGCCCGCGAAGGGGACCGGTACCTGCTGTGCTCCGACGGGCTATCCGACCCGGTCAGTCACGAGACCATCATGGAGGCGCTGAAGATTCCCGATGTCGTCGGTAGCGCCGACCGGCTGATCGAACTGGCCCTGCGTGGTGGTGGTCCGGACAACGTCACCGTGGTGGTGGCCGACGTCGTCGACCACGACTACGGCGGCCAGACCCAGCCCATCATCGCCGGTGCCGTGTCAGGCGACGACGACAACCGCATCGCGCCACCCAACACCTCGGCAGGACGGGCCTCGGTCGTCGCGCCGCGTACCCCGGTTGCGAAACCGATAGTGCCCGAACCCGACCCGCCTCCGAAACCGCGGTCGCGCCGGCGGTTGTTCATCGCCGCGGCCTTGATGGCGCTGCTGGCACTGGCCGGGATCGGCATCGGGTACCGGATGATCCGCAACTACTACTACGTCAGCGCCGAAGACGGGACCGTGGCCATCATGCGCGGTATCCAGGGTTCGATCCTCGGCGTCCCACTGCAGGAGCCCTATCTGCTCGGGTGCATCAACGACCGCGGCGAGCTCTCGCAGATCAGCTACGGGCAGGCCCACTCGAACCTGGGCTGCGATCTGATGCGTGTGCAGGATCTGCGCCCCTCCGAGCGGGCCCAGGTATCAGCCGGGCTGCCTGCCGGAAGCCTCGACGACGCGATCGACCAACTCCGCGAACTGGCGCGCAGCTCACTGCTGCCGGTCTGCACGCCGCCGCCGGCCACCCGCACGACGCCGCCGGCCACCCGCACGACGCCGACGTCGGCTCCACGCACCGCACCTGGTGCCCCGGCCGCCCCACCGACTTCGGCGCCCCCGCCGCCGCCCACCCCGCAGAAGCCGGGAACTGATTGCCGGGCGGCCGCGTGAAGCGCGGGAAGGCAGAGAAGGCGGGGGCGGACGCCGCCGTGACCACCGTCCCCCAATCGCCGGTCCGGATCGCCCCGCCGCTGCCGACCCGTCGCAATGCCGAACTCGGGCTGCTGTGCTTCGCCACCCTCATCATCGGCATCGCCCTGCTGATCGTCGAAGCCAACCAGGAACAGGGCCTGAGCTGGGACCTGCTGACGTACACGGCTGCGTTCCTGGTGCTGTTCCTGCTGGCGCACCTGGCGATCCGCCGGTTCGCGCCGTATGCCGATCCACTATTGCTGCCGGTGGTTGCCGTGCTCAACGGCCTGGGACTGGTGCTGATCCATCGCCTGGACCTGGTCCCGGGGACCTCCACGGACGACCCCAGCGCCGCGCAACAGATGCTGTGGACGCTGGTCGGCGTCGTCGGCTTTTCGCTGGTGGTGATCTTCCTGTCCGATCACCGCCTGCTGGCCCGCTACGACTACATCTGCGGGGCCGCCGGGCTTGCGCTGCTCGCCATACCCGCGCTGCTGCCGGCCAAGTGGTCGGAGACCAACGGCGCCAAGATCTGGATTCGGCTGCCCGGCTTCAGCATTCAGCCCGCGGAGTTCTCCAAGATCCTGCTGCTGGTCTTCTTCGCCGGGGTGCTGGTCGCCAAGCGAAGCCTGTTCACCAATGCCGGCAAGCACTTCCTGGGCATGGACCTGCCCCGCCCGCGCGACCTCGCCCCGCTGCTGGCGGCATGGATCATCTCGGTGGGCGTCATGGTCTTCGAGAAGGACCTCGGCACGTCGCTACTGCTGTACGCCTGCTTCCTGGTGATGGTGTACATCGCCACCGAGCGTTTCAGCTGGGTGGCCATCGGCTTGAGCCTCTTCGCCGCGGGAAGCGTTGTGGCCTATCACCTTTTCGGCCATGTTCGCGGACGCGTACAGACCTGGATGGACCCGTTCGCCGACCCTGAGGGCGCCGGCTACCAAATGGTGCAGTCGAAGTTCAGCTTCGCCACCGGCGGGGTATTCGGCACCGGCCTGGGTAACGGACAGCCAGGCACCGTGCCCGCGGCCTCGACCGACTTCATCACCGCGGTGGTGGGGGAGGAGTTGGGCCTGGTGGGCCTGGCCGGCGTGCTGCTGCTCTACACGATCGTGATCGTCCGGGGACTGCGCACGGCGATCGCGGTGCGCGACAGCTTCGGCAAGCTGCTCGCGGCCGGACTCGCATCGACGCTGGCGATCCAGCTGTTCATCGTCGTCGGTGGCGTGACCGGGCTGATCCCGCTCACTGGGCTCACCACACCCTGGATGTCCTACGGCGGCTCGTCCCTGGTGGCCAACTACATCCTGCTGGCCATCCTGGTGCGGATCTCGCACGCGGCCCGCAGGCCGATTCGCACCAGCCAGCACACGCCTATCGCGGCGGCACGCACCGAGGTGTTCGGCCGATCATGAACACCTCGCTGAGACGCATCTCGATGACGGTGATGGCATTGATCGTCCTGCTGCTGATCAACGCCACCATCACCCAGGTATTCCGCGCCGGCGCCCTGCGCGCCGACCCGCGCAACCAACGGGTGCTGCTCGACGAGTACGCCCGCCAGCGCGGGCAGATCGCCGCCAGCGGCCAGTTGCTGGCCTACTCGGTGTCGACCAGCGGCCACTACCGCTATTTGCGGGTATATCCCGATCCGATGATCTACGCACCCGTCACCGGCTTCTATTCGCTGCGGTTCTCCAGCACCGGACTGGAGCGCGCCGAGGACCCGATACTGAACGGGTCCGACGAGCGGTTGTTCGGAAAACGGTTGGCCGACTTCTTCACCGGCCGCGACCCGCGTGGCGGCAATGTCGACACCACCATCGTCCCGCGGGTGCAACAGGCCGCGTGGGAAGCGATGCAGCACGGCTGCAACGGACCCTGTAAGGGCTCCGTGGTGGCGCTGGAACCCTCCACCGGGAAGATCCTGGCGATGGTGTCCGCTCCGTCCTACGACCCCAACGTGCTGGCCACCCACGACACCGTGGAGCAGGGTAAGGCCTGGGAGCAGCTGCGCGACGATCCCGACTCCCCGCTGACCAACCGGGCGATCTCCGAGCGGTACCCACCGGGTTCGACGTTCAAGGTCATCACCACCGCCGCGGCGCTGCAGGCCGGGATCACCGAGAACGAGCAGCTGACCGCCGCCCCGCAGATCCTGCTGCCGAACAGCACCGCGACGCTGGAGAACTACGGCGGAACACCGTGCGGCAGTGCACCGAAGGCCCCCCTGCGCGAAGCCTTCGAGCGCTCCTGCAATACCGCGTTCGTCGAACTCGGCATTCGCCTCGGCGGCAATGCGATCCGAGATACCGCCGATGCCTTCGGATTCGACGCCCAGCCCGACCCGATTCCGCTGCAGGTCGCCGAATCGACTGTAGGCCCGATGAGCGACGGCGCCGCCGTGGGCATGTCCAGCATGGGCCAGAAGGACGTCGCGGTGACGCCTCTGCAGAACGCGATGGTGGCCGCGGCGATCGCCAACGGCGGCATGGTGATGCAGCCCTATTTGGTCGACCGGCTCGAGGGCCCGGACCTTGCCGACATCAGCAACACCGCACCGTCGGAGCAGCGACGCGCGGTTCCGGCTGAAGTCGCGGCTAAGCTCACAGATTTGATGATCGGCGCCGAAAAATTCACCCAGCAGAATGGGGCTATCCCCGGCGTGCAGATCGCGTCCAAGACAGGCACCGCCGAACACGGCACCGACCCGCGCAACACCCCGCCGCACGCCTGGTACATCGCGTTCGCCCCGGCGCAGAACCCCCGAGTCGCCATCGCCGTACTGGTCGAGAATGGTGGCGACCGGCTGTCGGCAACCGGTGGCGCGCTGGCGGCGCCGATCGGCCGGGCGACTATCGCGGCGGCATTGCAGGGGGCGCCATGAGCCCCCGCAGGCGAGCGAAGCGAGGCAAGCAATGAGCCCGCGCAGGCGAGCGAAGCGAGGCAAGCCATGAGCCCGCGCAGGCGAGCGCTAGCGAGGCAAGCCATGGGACCCCGCAGGCGAGCGAAGCGAGGCAAGCAATGAGCCCCCGCGTGGGTGTCACGCTGTCCGGCCGCTACCGGCTGCAGCGGCTGATCGCGACCGGCGGCATGGGCCAGGTATGGGAGGCCGTCGACAGCCGGCTCGGCCGACGCGTCGCCGTCAAGGTCCTCAAGCAGGAGTACTCCTCCGACCCGGAATTCATCGAGCGGTTCCGGGCCGAGGCGCGCACCGTCGCCATGCTGAACCACCCGGGTATCGCCGCGGTGCACGACTACGGCGAGACCGAAATGGACGGCGAGGGCCGCACCGCGTACCTGGTGATGGAACTGGTCAACGGCGAACCGCTGAACTCGGTGATCAAGCGCACCGGACGGCTGTCCCTGCGGCATGCCCTCGACATGCTCGAGCAGACCGGCCGGGCCCTGCAGGTGGCCCACGCCGCCGGGCTGGTGCACCGCGACGTCAAACCCGGCAACATCCTCATCACGCCGACCGGCCAGGTCAAGCTCACCGACTTCGGCATCGCCAAGGCCGTCGACGCCGCACCGGTGACCCAGACCGGCATGGTCATGGGTACCGCCCAGTACATCGCACCCGAGCAGGCGCTCGGGGAGGACGCCACCGCCGCCAGCGACGTGTACTCGCTGGGAGTCGTTGGCTACGAAGCGGTTTCGGGCAAGCGGCCATTCACCGGCGAGGGTGCACTGACGGTGGCGATGAAGCACATCAAGGAGACCCCGGCACCGTTGCCCGCCGACTTGCCGCCGAATGTGCGTGAGCTCATCGAGATCACGCTGGTGAAGAACCCGGGCATGCGATACAGCACTGGCGGCACGTTCGCCGACGCGGTCTCCGCGGTGCGCTCGGGGCGGCGCCCGCCGCGACCGAATTCCGCACCCACCATCAAGGCCACCCCGGCGGCCATCCACGGCACGGTCGCCAAGCGGCCGCCCGCGGAGGTCCGGCCGGCCACCGCGGCACGACCCCGTCCCACCACCGCACGGCCCACCACCGCCCACCGGCCGCCGCCCCCGGCGCGGCGCACCTTCAGTTCTGGTCAGCGGGCACTGCTGTGGGCTGCCGGCGTGCTCGGCGCGCTGGCCATCATCAGCGCGATCCTCATCGTGCTGGCCGATCGGGAGCGGCGCTCGAACACTCCGGTCGAGCAGACCATCACCGACACCGTGACGCCCGAGCCCGGCGCGCCGGCCCGGCCCTCCGGGTGGACGGACCCGGTGCTGCCCGGCGCCTCAGGCGCCGGCATCGCGACGGTGCCTGCGGCCTGCGCAGCGCGTGGTTGCGGCGCCGTCTGCGGGTTGGCGGTGGTTCGTGGCACGGCAGTGGTGGACCCGGTGTTCGGTCCGACCGTCGCTCCGTTGCCGTTACCGTTACCGTTGCCGGCGGCCGCAGCCGCGCCCATGACTGCGGCCAGCGCCATCACCGGTTCACCGCTGCGGAAGCGGCGCAGGTCGTCGCGTACCGCCTCGGCTGTGGGA
>JBAXUD010000017.1:0-17542 GCA_037129875.1 Mycobacteriaceae bacterium | reverse complement strand
TCAACGGGCGATTCTGCACCGCCGACTGCGAGGCAAGTGCGGCCGCCGCGGCTGCTGCCGGTCCCGGTCGTCCAGCGCGCTAACTGCGCCAGGCAGAGTGCAGAATCGCGGAGACGGCCGCGAGTCGTGCCGAGCGGACCACCGCGGCCAGTGGCCGCATCGCCGAGTCGGCGATCCTCGCCTCTGACGCGCTCTGAGTTCCGATCGGCGCCATTTCCGCACTGACGGTGATGATGGCATCGACGTGGGCGGCGGTGGCGAGCACCCGCACCGCGCGGTTGGGAGCGTGGTCGGGAATGCGGTGGTGGCTGTTGGCCTGGAGCACCTCTTCCACCAGCGCCCTCGGATCCTCGCAATCAGGGTTCAGGCACAGGCCGTCGAGAGCCTCCGCGGCGGATCGCACCGCCGAGCGCAACGCATACTCGGCATCGCCGAGATCCGGATGATCGATCATGGGAACGCCGGGCAGTGAGTAGACCGACCACGACAGCACAGGCGGCCGCGTTGCCTGCTCGTCGTCGGCGTCCTCCCATTCGAACGTGGGCACCAGTCCGATCGCCGCACCTTCGGAACCACCCACCAGCACGGCCTCCCCGGCATCGAGGGCGTCGGTGTGGAATTGAGTACCCACCGCTAAACCCCGTACGTCTCCGGGCACCGGAAGTGCGGGCGCGATGGCAGGTCCCGTCGGCCACGGACCGCCACCGCTGCGGCCTGCGACGGTGCGCACCGTCTGCAACAACGACATCGCGCCGGCGGCATCGACGTCCGGCCACGGCAAACCCGTCCGGCCCGCCGCGACGGCGTCGTACGCGATCACCGAATGGCATGGTGCCCAAGCGCTTAGCGCGTCGAGAACATCGTCGGGTGCGGCATGGCCTGCCAGCCATGCGTTGGACCACAACGACAACGAGACACTCGGGCACCACATGATGGACGTGAGTGTAATAGCTCGTAGACCCCTCGGTCGGCCGGCGGCGCGCCGCGTGTGGCGCGCGTATCGTGGCGCTATGCCCGTGGCATTGATCTGGTTGGTGTTCGGCCTGGGGCTGGCCGCGGCCGAGGCGCTGACGGGGGACATGTTCCTGCTCATGCTCAGTGGCGGTGCGCTGGCAGCGGCCGGCTCAAGCTGGCTGCTGGGTTTACCGCTGTGGGCGGAAGGCCTGGTGTTCCTGGTGGTCTCGGTGCTGCTGCTGGGCGGCGTGCGTCCGGTGCTCCGACGCAGGCTGACCGCCGGCGTAGGGCTGCCCGAACCTGTCAAGGCGCTGGAGGGCAAGCACGCGCTGGTGCTGGACCGGGTCGACCAGCATCGCGGCCAGGTCAAGCTCGACGGTGAGGTGTGGACCGCCCGTACCTACGCCGACGACGATGTATATCAGCCCGGTGAGCAGGTGACCGTCATGCACATCGACGGCGCCACCGCGGTGGTGTGGAGAACGCCCTGAGTGCCCGGGGAGTACCTAGAATGAGGAGGACCTGAACATGGACGGTGCCATCACCGGACTGGTCTTACTGGCGGTGCTGGTGCTTTTCGCCATCATCGTCGTCGCCAAATCCGTCGCGCTGATCCCGCAAGCCGAGGCGGCGGTCATCGAACGGCTCGGACGGTACAGCAAAACGGTCTCCGGGCAGTTGACCCTGCTGATCCCGTTCGTGGACCGGATCCGGGCCCGGGTCGACCTGCGCGAGCGGGTGGTGTCCTTCCCGCCGCAGCCGGTGATCACCGAGGACAATCTGACGGTCAACATCGACACGGTGGTGTATTTCCAGGTAACCAATCCGCAGGCCGCGGTCTACCAGATCAACAACTACATCGTCGGCGTCGAGCAACTGGCCACCACCACGCTTCGCAACGTGGTCGGCGGGATGACGCTTGAGCAAACCCTGACCAGCCGCGACAAGATCAACGCGCAGTTGCGCGGCGTGCTCGACGAGGCCACCGGCCGCTGGGGCTTGCGGGTCGCCCGGGTGGAGTTGCGCAGCATCGATCCGCCGCCGTCGATTCAGGACTCGATGGAAAAGCAGATGCGCGCCGACCGGGAGAAGCGCGCGGTGATCCTCACCGCCGAGGGCACCCGCGAGGCGTCGATCAAACAGGCCGAGGGGCAGAAGCAAGCCCAGATTCTTGCCGCCGAGGGCGCGAAGCAGGCCGCGATCCTCGCCGCGGAGGCGGAACGGCAGTCGCGGATTCTGCGTGCGCAGGGCGAGCGGGCCGCGCAGTACCTGCAGGCGCAAGGCCAGGCCAAGGCCATCGAGAAGACGTTCGCGGCCATCAAGGCCGGCCGGCCGACCCCAGAGATGCTGGCCTATCAGTACCTGCAGACGCTGCCGGAGATGGCCAAGGGCGAGGCCAACAAGGTGTGGCTGGTGCCCAGCGATTTCGGCTCAGCACTGGAGGGCTTCACCAGGATGCTCGGGGCACCGGGGTCTGACGGGGTCTTCCGCTACGAGCCGTCGCCGGTGGACGCCAATCCGGTTGTGCCGCTGGACGATTCAGAAGAGGTCGCCGATTGGTTCAACACGCGGACCGACCCGGATATCGCACAGGCAGTGGCTCATGCAGAAGCAGAGGCACGAAAATCGCTGCCCCCGGTCGGTGCGCCCGAAGTGTCGGTGACCGAACGGGCGCTTCCCGAACTCATCATCCGGGAATCAGCCGACCCTGAGCCGACAGTGCCGCCAGTCGGCGGCTGAGGATCAGAACCCGTAGCCGAAGCCGGGAGACCCGTAGCCGCCCATGATAACGAGATCGTTCGGTGTGGCGGTGATCTGGGCGCAATCCTCGGTCTGCTCGCCGGTGACAGAGTCGCCGCCAGTCGTCTCACAGCCTGGCAGCAGGGGGTTGTTGGGGCCGCCGCTGCCGTCCGGGTCGGCGCCCGCGGTCGGCGCGCCGAGCAGCGCGGCGGCGATGCCGATCCCGCCCGCGGCAAGCGCCAGGAACTGTCGTGTCCGAGTCATCTGACCCGTCCTTACGTCGATTTAGAGTGAGACGCTCGGCGTGGCCGCACCCGCGCTCGCGGATACACCGCCGGGATGCACGGTCGCCGACTTCACCAAAACACTCGATCCCGGGGCGTCAGAGCCGGTTCAGGCTCCGCCGGCCGGTTAGTGGACGTCAGAACCCGCCAAACCCACCGCCACCTTGACCGACCATCGCGCCCTCAATGCCGAGGGAGTTCGGCGAGAAGGAGAGTTCGGAGTTACCTGGGCTTGCGCATACGGTGTCTTCGCCGCCGCCATCGGTGCCCGCCTCGCAGCCGGGAAGCAAGGGGTTGTTGGGACCGCCGCCACCGTTCTCATCGGCGACCGCGGTCGGCGCTCCGAGGAGCGCGGCGAAGATGCCGATCCCGCTCGCGAGAAGCGCCAGGAACTGTCGTGTTCTGTTCATGAGACCTAAGTCCTTTCGTAGAGTGTTCCAAACTCTACCGACACGGGCCCGCCCCCGCGAGTGGATGATGGCGCCTTGCTGACTTACCATGACGTGCGAACGAACCACCGACCCAGGGAGCCTCATGACATTCAGACCGTTGGCGCGTCGCACGGCGGCGTCAGTTATCGGCGCCAGCGGCGTCCTTCTCGGCGTGGCCGCACCCGCGGCGGCCGATGTTGTGCCCGGTTGCTCGGCAGCCGACATTGCGGCGGTGGAGAGCCAGGTCGCAGCGGGGATAGCTGGGTATCTCTTCACCCACCCCGATGTCAACCTGTTCTTCAGCACCGTGCAGGGTGTGCCCCAGTCGGCGGCAATCAGCAAGGTCGGGGCCTACATGGATGCCAACCCGCAGGTGCAGGCGGACACCGACGCCATCCGCAGGCCGGCGTTCGATCTGCGCGACCGCTGCAACATTCCCGATGCCAGCATCCATCTCGGGGTGCTCTGACCGATCACCGTTCACTCTCGCGCCGGAACCGTCTGGTCTCGTAGACCAGGCCGGCAAAGCCCAGTGCGGCAGTGCACACTGAGACCAGCACCAGCAGTGGGTTGACGTTGCCGGTCATGGCGTCGCCGAGGATCACGACCGCGGCGGTGCCCGGCAACAGCCCCACCAAGGTCGCCAGAAACTACGGCACCACCCTGACCGACGATGCGCCAGCGGCGTAGTTCAGCACCGAGAACGGCACCGCCGGGATCAGGCGCAGCGAGAGCACCGCCGGCCAGCCCCGCGACTGGAGCCGCTCGTCCAGGGAGTCCACCCGGGGGTGGCTGACCAGGTTGCTCAGTTGCCAGCCGAGTGCCCGCACCAGCAACAGGGCGAGCACCGCGCTCAGCGTGCTGGCCGTGACGGCGATCACGACGCCCAGCACCGGCCCGAACAGCAGCCCGGCCGCCAGAGTGAAGGCGGTCCTGGGGAAGGGCAGCACGGTCACGAAGACGTGCGCACACAGAAATGCCAGCGGAAACCACGGGCCCACCGACGCCGCCGAGTCCCGCAGTTGTACTGCCGTCGGCATCGGGACGAACAGGACGACGGCTACCAGCGCCACCGCTGCGGTTGCCGTCGCCGCGATTCGGGTGCGGCTCATCTGCCGTGCAGTGGCAGTGATCGCCGACCCCACATTGCGCAGCGTCGTCAGGCCGCGCCGCAGGATCGTCGACGTCACAACATGGAAGGTTACGGGCCCGGCTTTCCAGTATCCGGACGGCCGTGACGGGATTCGCCGGGGAGCGCGGCCAGATCATCATTTAGCCTCAAGGGGCAGGTGGCGCGAGCCGCGCGATGACTATCAGGAGCTGCCGGTGTCCCCAGTCCAGGAGGAAGCCCTCCAGCAGGCTCGTGCCCGATGGCGCTCGGCCGTCGCTGACGTGCTTGCCAAGGGCGGCCGGTACGACCCCGCCGACTTGGCGGACGAACCGGAGCGGCTTCTGGACTCGCCAACCTACGAAGGCTTCCCGATCCATGCGCTGTACACCGCATTGGACGCACTCCCGGAGCCGGCGCTTCCGGGTGACTGGCCCTTCGTGCGCGGCGCGGACCAGCACCGCGATGTCCTGTGCGGATGGAAGGTCGCCGAGGAATTTCCCACGCCCGGCTTCTCCGGCGCCTCCGCCGACGGCAACCGCGTGGTGCTCGATGCGCTCGTCAACGGTGTCAGCGCTGTGATTCTGCGGGTCGGCGACGCGGGCATCGCGGCGGCGGACCTCGACCGGTGGCTGGAGGGCGTCTATCTGGAACTGGCGCCGATCTCCATTGACGCCGAAGCGCAATTCCGCCCGGCCGCAGAGGCGATACTCGCGCTACTGGCCGGCGCCGACGACTCCAAGCGCGCGGCGATGTCGATCGACCTCGGTGCCGACCCGCTGACCGCCGGCCTCAGCGACCGGCCGGCCCCGGCCATCGACGACGTGGTCGCGGTGGCCGTTGGGCTGGCCGGCAAGCCCGGCGTCCGGGCGATCACGGTGGACGGGCCGGCGTTTCACAATCGCGGGGCCAACGCCGGCTGGGAACTGGCCGGAGTGATCGCGGCGGCGACCGACTACCTCCGGTTGCTGACCGGGGCGGGGGTCGCCGTGCCCGATGCGCTGTCCCAGATCGGATTCCGGTTGGTCGCAGACGACGACCAATTCATGTCGATCGCGAAATTCCGTGCCGTCAGACAACTCTGGGGCCGGGTCGCCGAAGCACTGGGCCACCCCGACAGCGGCGCCGCCCGGGTGCATGTCGTCACATCGCTGCCGATGATGACGCAGCGCGACCCGTGGGTGAACATGCTGCGCACGACGGTCGCCGCTTTCGGGGCCGGGGTCGGGGGAGCGGACACCGTGCAGGTGATGCCTTTCGACGTCGCGATACCCGGCGGCTTCCCGGGTACCAGCGACGACTTCGCCCGCCGCATCGCCCGCAACACCCAATTGCTGTTACTGGAGGAATCCCACCTGGGCCGCGTGCTCGACGCGGCCGGCGGGTCATGGTATGTGGAGGACCTCACCGAAACCCTTGCCGCACAAGCGTGGTCGCACTTCCAGGACATCGAGTCGCGTGGCGGTTTCCAAACTGCCCTCGACCACATCGCTGCCCGGATCGATGAGGTTCGAGCCCGGCGGGCCGACGACATCGCGCACCGCCGCGCCGCCGTCACCGGAGTCAACGAGTTCCCGAATCTCGCTGAACCGCCGCTGCCGCCGGCCCAAAACGCGGCGGCGGTACAGCGGTACGCGGCAGCGTTCGAAGCGCTGCGCGACCGGTCTGATGCCCATCTCCGGCGAACCGGGGCCCGGCCGCGCGTTGCGCTGTTGCCGTTGGGGCCGCTGTCGGAGAACAACATCCGGACCACCTTTGCGGCCAATCTGCTGGCCTCCGGCGGGATAGAAGCGGTCAACCCCGGAACCATCGGCTCCGACGGCATCAGTGCCGCCGTGCGGGACGCCGGCGCCACCATCGCGGTGATCTGCGGAACCGATTCCCGCTACGGGTCGGAAGCAGGGGAGGTCGCTGCGGCCGCCCGCGCGGCGGGTATCGATCAGGTTCTGCTGGCCGGCCCGGAGAAAGCCGTCGCCGCCATCCCGGCCGAGCACCGTCCGGACGGATACCTGACCGCCAAAATCGATGCGGTGGAAGTGCTTAGCGCGCTGCTCACCCGATTGGGGGCGTGACCATGACTCGTTCCGATGTCGCCGCCGGGGCGGCTGCGGCCGGTACCGCCGAGACGGTCCCCAGCTTCGCCGATGTCCCGTTGCGCGGCTGCGCCGACGCGCCGCCCCCGACCCCCGCGGCAGCCGCCGACCTGATCACCGCAGCGGCGGCGGCGCACGGCTATTCGCCCGATCAACTCGACTGGGTCACCCCGGAGGGCATCGTCGTCAAGCCGCTGTACACCGGCGCCGACCGTGACGCCGCGGTGGCGGCCGGCTACCCGCTCGACAGCGTCCCGGGGCAGCCGCCGTTCGTCCGCGGCCCGTACCCCACGATGTACGTCAACCAGCCCTGGACCATCCGCCAGTACGCCGGCTTCTCCACCGCCGCCGACTCCAACGCGTTCTACCGCCGCAACCTGGCCGCCGGCCAGAAGGGGCTGTCGGTGGCCTTCGACCTGGCCACCCACCGTGGATACGACTCCGACCACCCCCGCGTGCAGGGCGACGTCGGTATGGCCGGGGTGGCGATCGACTCGATCCTCGACATGCGCCAGCTGTTCGACGGCATCGACCTGGCCGGGGTGTCGGTCTCGATGACGATGAACGGTGCGGTGCTGCCGATTCTTGCGCTCTACGTGGTGGCCGCTGAAGAACAGGGTGTCCCGCCGGAGAAGCTCGCCGGAACCATTCAGAACGACATCCTCAAAGAGTTCATGGTCCGCAACACCTATATCTACCCGCCGAAGCCGTCGATGCGGATCATCTCGGACATCTTCGCCTACACCAGTGCCAAGATGCCGAAGTTCAACTCCATCTCGATTTCCGGCTATCACATCCAAGAGGCCGGTGCCACAGCGGATTTGGAGCTCGCTTACACGCTGGCCGACGGTGTCGACTACCTCAAGGCGGGTCTCGACGCCGGTCTGGACATCGACAAGTTCGCGCCCCGGTTGTCGTTCTTCTGGGGTATCGGGATGAACTTCTTCATGGAGGTCGCGAAGCTGCGTGCGGGACGGCTGTTGTGGAGCGAGCTGGTTGGCGAATTTGGGCCCCGAAACCCGAAGTCTCTGTCGCTGCGCACCCACTCGCAGACCTCCGGCTGGTCGCTGACCGCTCAGGACCCGTTCAACAACGTCGCCCGCACCTGCATCGAGGCGATGGCGGCGACCCAGGGTCACACCCAGTCGCTGCACACCAACGCACTCGACGAGGCGCTGGCGCTGCCCACCGACTTCTCCGCCCGCATCGCCCGCAACACCCAGTTGCTGCTGCAGCACGAATCGGGCACCACCCGGCCGATCGACCCGTGGGCGGGGTCCTACTACGTGGAGTGGCTGACCCACCAGCTCGCGCAGCGGGCCCGGGCGCACATCGCCGAGGTGAGGGCGCACGGCGGCATGGCCCAGGCGATCAGCGACGGCATCCCCAAGCTGCGCATCGAGGAGGCCGCCGCCCGCACCCAGGCCCGCATCGACTCCGGCCAGCAGCCGGTGATCGGCGTCAACAAGTACCAGGTCGACGAGGACGCCAACATCGAGGTTCTCAAGGTGGAGAACAGCCGTGTGCGGGTCGAGCAGTTGGCCAAACTACAGCAGCTGCGGGCTGAGCGCGACGAGACCGCGGTACAGGCGGCGCTGGCCGAATTGACCCGGGCGGCCGCGGCAGACGCAGCGGGGCAGGGCCTGGGCAACAATCTGATGGCACTGGCCATCGACGCCGCACGCGCCAAGGCGACCGTCGGCGAGATCTCCGATGCACTGGAGAAGGTCTACGGCCGGCACCGGGCTGAGATCCGCACCATCTCAGGTGTTTACCGTGACGCAGTCAGTGCAGGAGGAAGCATTACCGGACTCTCCGAAGCCACCCGTCTGGTGCAGAAATTCGCCGAGGCCGACGGGCGCCGACCACGCATCCTGGTCGCCAAAATGGGCCAGGACGGCCATGACCGCGGGCAGAAGGTCATCGCCACCGCCTTCGCCGACATCGGCTTCGACGTCGACGTCGGTTCCCTGTTCTCCACGCCCGACGAGGTGGCCAGGCAAGCGGCCGACAACGACGTCCACGTCGTCGGGGTGTCGTCGCTGGCGGCCGGTCATTTGACCCTCGTCCCTGCGCTGCGCGAGGCACTGGCCGAAGTCGGCCGTCCCGACATCATGGTCGTGGTCGGCGGGGTGATCCCGCCCGGCGACTTCGACGAGCTGTACGCCGCCGGCGCCACAGCCATCTATCCGCCCGGGACGGTCATCGCCGAGGCCGCGGTCAGCTTGCTGCACAAGCTGGCCGAGCGACTCGGGTACGACCTGCGCTGATGGACCCTGTCCCCATGGGCGCCGGCGACATCGAGGCGCTCGCCGAGGCGATCCGCACCGGCGACCGCTCCGCGCTGGCCCGGGCCATCACGCTGGTCGAATCGACCCGGGCCGATCACCGCGAACAGGCCCAGCGGCTGCTCACGGAGTTGATGTCCGGTACCGGTTCTGCCGGCTCCGCCAGCGCCGCGGGCACTGCCATGCACATCGGCATCACCGGGGTGCCCGGGGTGGGAAAGTCCACCGCCATCGAGGCGCTGGGCATGTATCTGATCGAACAGGGCCACCGGGTCGCCGTGCTGGCCGTCGATCCGTCCTCGACCCGCACCGGGGGCTCCATCCTGGGAGACAAGACCAGGATGGCCCGGCTCGCTGTCCATCCCGACGCCTACATCCGGCCGTCGCCGACCTCCGGAACCTTGGGAGGGGTGGCCAAGGCAACCCGCGAGACCATCGTGCTGTTGGAGGGGGCCGGCTTCGACGTCATCCTGGTGGAGACGGTGGGGGTGGGGCAGTCCGAGGTGGCCGTGTCCAACATGGTCGACACGTTCGTCTTCCTCACCCTGGCCCGCACCGGAGATCAGCTTCAGGGCATCAAGAAGGGTGTGCTGGAACTGGCCGACATCGTCGTCGTCAATAAGGCCGACGGCGAGCACACAGGCGAAGCCAGGGCGGCGGCACGCGAGTTGTCGGCCGCCATCCGGCTGATCTATCCCCGCGAAACACTCTGGCGCCCACCGGTGTTGACGATGAGCGCACTGGAGGGTTCAGGCCTTCAGGAATTGTGGGACACGGTGCTCCGGCATCGTGACGTACTCACCGAGGCCGGGGAGTTCGACGCCCGCCGCCGCGCGCAGCAGGTGGACTGGACCTGGGCGATGGTGCGCGACGCCGTCCTGGACCGGGTGCTCAATCATCCCGCGGTTCGCGAGATGCGAGCCGAGCTGGAACGGCAGGTCCGCGACGGCGAGCTGCCACCCGCGGTTGCCGCCCAGCGCATTCTGGATTCCGCGGGTGGCGAAACTAACAGATCGGCAACATTTTCCTGAACAGCCGGTTCCGGCTTGTAGATTTGCCTGGTGACCCGTGGCAACGCTGCCAACCGCGGTTCTGACCTGCCTCATGGAGTGCAGGGAGCCGCTGACCCGAATTTCGCCTGCGCGGTGCGCGGTTTCGCCAGCCTCTTCCCGCATGCCCGACTCGGTGGCGGGGCTCTCTCGGTATACCTCGACGGCGAGCCCGTCGTCGACGTGTGGACCGGCTATTCGGACCGCCGGGGACGCCGCCGCTGGTCCGCGGACACCGCCGCGATGGTGTTCTCCGCGACCAAAGGAGTGGCGTCCACGGTCATCCACCGCCTCGTCGACCGGGGACTGATCGACTACGACGCGCCCGTCGCCGAGTACTGGCCCGAATTCGGGGCCAACGGCAAGGCCGGGATCACCGTGCGTGACGTCATGCGCCACCGCGCAGGCCTGTCGCATCTGCGCGGCGTGCGCAAACGGGAACTGCTCGACCATCACCACATGGAGGAGCGGATCGCCGCGGCGCCCGTAGGACGGCATTTCGGGAAGTCGGCTTACCACGCGCTGACCTACGGCTGGCTGCTGTCCGGCCTGGCCCGCGGCGTCACCGGGCGGGGCATGCGGGAATTGATGCGGGCCGAGGTGGCCGCGCCACTCAACACCGACGGCATCCATCTGGGCCGTCCGCCGGCCGGAGCACCCACCCGGGTCGCCCGGATCATCGGACCTCAACTCAACATTCCCAACCCGGTGTTCAATCTGCTCGCTCCTGCGGTCGCGGCTCTGGAAATCTCGGCGGGGTTCGGGTCGCTCTACTTCCCGGGAATGAAAAGCGTTGTGCAGCATGATATCCCGCTGCTGGACACCGAATTGCCCTCGGCCAATGGAGTGGTCACCGCCCGGGCGATGGCCCGGATGTACGGTGCCATCGCCAACGGCGGCGTCATCGACGGACAGCGGTATCTGTCGTCGGGCCTGGTCTCGTCGCTGACCGGCCGCCGTAACCTCCGGCCGGACCGCAACCTCATCGTCCCGCTGGCCTTCCACCTCGGCTATCACGGTCTGCCCATTCCGGGTGTGCTTCCCGGCTTCGGGCACGTGGGCCTCGGGGGATCGTTCGGTTGGGCCATCCCCGAGGAGGGCCTGGCCTTCAGCTTCGTCCACAACCGCCTGCTGACACCGCTGGTGGCGACGGATCAGGCCGGCTTCGTGGGTACCGGGGCCCTGATACGGCTCGGCGCCGCCTCGGCGCGCAAGCGCGGCTTCACCACTGTGACCGAGTTCGGCTCGCCGTACGGTTCGGCGCCGGCCGGTGCCGCCGCCGGCTGACGAGATCCCTCGCGCCGATCTCGCTGCTGGACGCGGGTGCGTCAATGAGCCTGATTCGAATCCGTCGTCACGACCTGCCACCCCCGTTTCTGTGTCGCGCGGTGTATCCAACGGAAGGTCGCCTCGGGGTCAACTGACCACTGCGTCGAGATCGCAATGCTGTCCCTGGCATCTGACAAGCCGACATGTGCTGGTGAGCGGTCCACACTCAGTTGTTCGGCGGTGCTTGCGGCTGGAATGGCTGGTACCACCACCAGTCGGCGCGCTCACCGGTTGGTCCGGGGCATGGCGCGACCGCGGGCCGTGATTTGGTCGGCGAATGGGCTAGCGATGCTGCAGACAGCGTTTCGTCGTCGCTGTCGCTGATGATCAGGTCGTACGCGGTGCCGGCGATGCTGATGATGCCTCGATGGTGCAGCCGATGATGGTAGGGGCAGACCAGCACGAGGTTGGCCAGCTCGGTGGGGCCGCCGTCTTCCCAGTGCCGGATGTGGTGGGCGTGCAGACCGCGGGTGGCTCCACAACCGGGAACAACGCAGCAGCGGTCGCGGTGTTCCAGTGCACGGCGAAGTCGGCGGTTAATCACCCGCGTCGCCCGGCCGGCGCCGATCACCTCGCCGTCGCGTTCGAACCAGACTTCGCAGGTGGCATCGCAGGTCAGGTAGCGGCGTTCGGAGTCGCCGAGCAGCGGGCCCAGATGGAATGAAGCCGCACGTTTCTCGACATCGATGTGCACCACGACGGTGGTCTGATGGCCGTGGGGCCGACGGGCCGACTCGGCGTCCCACCCTGCCTCGACCAGGCGCAGGAACGCCTCGACGCTGCCCGGCAACGGAGGTGCATGCTCTGATCCGTTGTCGCGAGCGTCGTGATCGTGCCTCCATTCGGCAATCAGCGCATCGCGATGAGACGCCAGAGCCGCGTCGAACTTTGCCGCCTCGATGTGCGGGAGTTTGATCCGCCAGCAGGTGAACTCCTCGTCGGTGTGTTTGGTGATCGAGCGCTGCGGTTCTGGCCGCGGATCGGGCTGAGGTCGCGGTTCGAGCTTGACCGCGGTGCGCAGTTGATTGACCGTGGCCACGGAGGCAAGCGCCGCGTAGTGCTCGTCAGATCCCTCGCCGGCGCGCTGTGCGATGACGCCGACCTGGTCCAGCGACAACCGGCCCTCCCGCATGCCTTGGGCGCAGCGCGGGAACTCCTCAAGTCGGTGCGCCACAGCCGCGATCGTGCTCGCAGTGCTCGGCGACGAACCGGTCTTCCACGCGACCAACGCCGCCACCGACCTTGCCCCGGTGTTACCCCACAACCCGTCGCGATCCACCTCGGCGACGATCTCCACAATGCGCCCGTCAATCGCGTTGCGCTGACCAGTCAGCTCCGCCAACTCCGCAAACAGCACCTCAAGACGTTCGCCGGGGCTCGCCTCGACGGCTCCGGGAGGTGCGGCCAACTGCATGACGTCATCATCGCAGGGGTGTACGACAAAACTGACCGCGGCGAAAAGCGATCAGCGGCAGTCTCATTCAACCCCGCGGCGCTCCCAATCGCCGAACAGCTCCGCATCGTCGGAGTTCCACTCCCGTCGGCCATTGCACGAGCGGCCCGCCGTCAATCGACCCCTGCCGTCGGCAGGCAGGCCGCGAACCCTGGCGCGCCACTTTGGATGCTCCGGGTCGGCGGGGGTGTCCGCCAGCTAGAATCACGCCCAGCGGCGTCGATCCGGCCATCACCGGGGAGCCTTCGGAAGAACAGCCCCGGGTCTTGTGCGCCGGGGCTCAGTAGACCCGAACGGGCCGGGCCCGTCACAGCCCGGCAATGAGCGATGTGCGTCCGGCAGCGGGCGTGCGTAAGCGGGGTGGTACCGCGGCGCTCGCGCACCAGCGCGTCGTCGTCCCCGTGCCCGACGGCGGTCGCCCACCAGCGACCCCGTGCCCGAACGGCACTGGAGGACCCGCGTGACCGAGCCGACCGCAACGCCGACCGGCTATCCCAGGCCGCCCGCCGGGGCGCCGGACTTCCCCGCCCTCGAGCGTGAGGTGCTGGACTACTGGGCCGGCGACGACACCTTCGGCGCCAGCATCCAAGGCCGCACCGACGCACCGGAGTACGTCTTCTACGACGGGCCGCCGTTCGCCAACGGTCTTCCGCACTACGGGCACCTGCTGACCGGATACGTCAAAGACATCGTGCCGCGGTACCGCACCATGCGCGGCTACAAGGTGGACCGCCGGTTCGGCTGGGACACCCACGGCCTGCCCGCCGAACTGGAGGTGCAGCGTCAGCTCGGCATCACCGACAAGGCCCAGATCGAGCAGATGGGCATCGAGACGTTCAACGACGCCTGCCGGGACTCGGTGCTCAAGTACACCAACGAGTGGCGCGCCTATGTGACCCGGCAGGCCCGCTGGGTGGACTTCGACAACGACTACAAGACGCTCGATCTGTCGTTCATGGAGTCGGTCATCTGGGCGTTCAAACAGTTGTGGGACAAGGGATTGGCCTACGAGGGCGTCCGGGTGCTGCCTTACTGCTGGAACGACGAGACGCCGCTGTCGGCCCACGAACTGCGGATGGACGACGACGTCTATCAGAGCCGCCAGGACCCGGCCATCACTGTCGGTTTCCGGGTCAGCGCACCGGAATCCGATCTTGACGGCGCCTACCTGCTGATCTGGACCACCACGCCGTGGACCCTGCCGTCCAACCAGGCGGTGGCGGTCAACCCCGAGGTGGAGTACGTCGTCATCGAGTCCCGGTCGGAGGGAGCTGGGCGTCGAATGATTCTGGCCCGGGCCCGGCTCGGCGCCTACGCGCGGGAACTGGGGGAGGACCCCGAGATCCTGGCCAGCTACACCGGCGAGGAGCTGGTCGGTCTGCGCTACCTGCCGCCGTTCCCGTACTTCTCGGACGCCGCCAACTCCTTTCAGGTCCTGCGGGGAGATTTCGTCACCACCGAGGACGGCACCGGCGCGGTGCATATGGCTCCGGCCTACGGCGAGGACGACAAGGCCGCCACCGACACCGTCGGCATCGTTGCGGTGACCCCGGTCGACGCCAGGGGGCGGTTCGACGCCACTGTGCCGGACTACCAGGGCCAGCAGGTCTTCGACGCCAACGCGCAGATCATCCGCGACCTGAAGAACGGGGCCGGCCCTGCGGCGGTCAATTCCCCGGTGCTGATCCGCCACGAGACCTACGACCACCCGTACCCGCATTGCTGGCGGTGCCGCAACCCGTTGATCTACCGCGCGGTGTCGTCGTGGTTCGTTCAGGTCACCGCGTTCCGGGACCGCATGGTGGAACTCAATCAGCAGATCACCTGGTACCCCGAGCACGTCAAGGACGGCCAGTTCGGCAAGTGGCTGTCGAATGCGCGGGACTGGTCGATCTCGCGAAACCGGTACTGGGGCACACCAATTCCGGTGTGGGTGTCCGACGATCCGGCCCACCCACGCATCGACGTCTACGGCAGCCTCGACGAACTCGAAGCCGACTTCGGGGTCCGGCCGGACAACCTGCACCGGCCCTACATCGACGAGTTGACCCGGCCCAACCCCGACGACCCCACCGGCAACTCGACGATGCGGCGCATCGAAGACGTCTTCGACGTCTGGTTCGACTCCGGATCGATGCCCTTCGGGCAGGTGCACTATCCGTTCGAGAACACCGACTGGTTCCTCGGTGTCGAATCCTCCGACCCTGACAAGCGGGTCGAAGGTCACTTCCCCGGCGATTTCATCGTCGAGTACATCGGCCAGACCCGCGGCTGGTTCTACACCCTGCACGTGCTGGCGACCGCCCTGTTCGACCGCCCGGCCTTCAAAACCTGTGTCGCGCATGGGATCGTGCTCGGCAACGACGGCGCCAAGATGAGCAAGTCGCTGCGCAACTACCCCGACGTCAACGAGGTGTTCGACCGCGACGGCTCCGATGCCATGCGCTGGTTCCTGATGGCCTCGCCGATCCTGCGCGGCGGCAACCTGATCGTCACCGAACAGGGCATCCGCGAGGGAGTGCGGCAGGTGCTGCTGCCGCTGTGGAACGCCTACAGCTTCCTGGTGCTCTACGCACCGAAGCCCGGCACCTGGCGCACGGATTCGGCGAATGTGCTCGATCGCTACATCCTGGCGAAGCTGGCGGTGCTGCGCGACGACCTCACCGCAGCGATGGACGTCTGCGATATCTCCGGTGCCTGCGACCTGCTGCGCCAATTCACCGAGGCGATGACGAACTGGTATGTGCGGCGGTCGCGTTCTCGGTTCTGGGCGGAGGACCCGGACGCGATCGACACCCTGCACACCGTTCTGGAGGTCACCACGCGACTCGCCGCGCCGCTGCTGCCGATGGCATGTGAGGTGATCTGGCGGGGGATCACCGGTGGACGCTCGGTGCACCTGACCGACTGGCCCGAGGCGTGCGTCGTGCCCGCGGACGCGGCGCTGGTGGCCGCGATGGACCAGGTGCGCGACGTGTGCTCGGCGGCCTCCTCGCTGCGCAAGGCCAAGAAGCTGCGGGTGCGCCTGCCACTGCCGAAACTGACTGTGGCCCTGGGCGGGTCGGTGAATCCGTCCGCATTGGAACCGTTCACCGGACTGATCGCCGAAGAGCTCAACGTCAAGGCGGTCGAGCTGACCGACGATATCGCCGCGCACGGGCGGTTCGAGCTGACGGTCAATGCGCGGGCGGCCGGACCCCGGCTCGGCAAAGCCGTGCAGGACGCCATCCGGGCGGTGAAGGCCGGCCGGGGTGTGCTCAACGACGACGGCACGCTGAGCGCCGGGGAGGTGGTGCTCAATGCCGAGGAATACGACTCGAAGCTGGTCGCCGCAGATCCGGAGTGCACCGCGGCCCTGCCCGGGGGGGCCGGACTGGTGGTCCTCGACGACACCGTCACCCCGGAATTGGAGGCCGAGGGCTGGGCCAAGGACCGCATCCGCGAACTGCAGGATCTGCGTAAGTCCTCGGGCCTGGACGTCAGTGACCGCATCAGCGTCGTCATGGCGGTTCCGCCGGCGAACGCCGACTGGGCGCGTATTCACCGCGACCTGATCGCCCGGGAGATCCTGGCCACCAGCTTCGACTTCGGCGAGCCCGCCGACGGTATGGAGATCGGCGACGGTGTGCGAGTGGCGATTCAGAAAGTCCGGGGTCGTTAGGGTCATGGGGTGACTCAATCCGGAGACGGACGGATCGCGCGGCTCCCGTCGGATCTCCCCGCACTGGCGACGGTGTTCTTGTTGATCGTCGGCTTCACCTTCAGCGACGACTTCGTCGAGTTCGTCCTTGATCTCACCGGAAACTATGACCTCGCCGCGACGAATCGGCAGTGGCTGGTGATGGCCCTCGACGTGCTGCTGGTGCTGCTCACTGCCGTACTCAAGTGGCGGATCGGCGCTGACCGTCACATCCCGGCGAGCGCACTCCTGCGCAAGATTCTCACCGGGCACTGGGCCCTCGGAGCGCTGTTGGTCGTGTTCGGGCATCTGGCGCTGATCCTGACCGCTGAGCACCGGGCCGAACTTGGTGATGCGGCTTCGTTCTGGATCAGCGTGCTGGCATCGATCGTGTTCGTGGCGGCGATGACCATGCTGTTGCTTTCTGCCCTGAGCGAGAAGCAGTCGTCGCGGAGCTGGATCGCGCCGCTCGTCTTCGGGACGTTGGTCGTGCAGATCGCCTCGGCGCTGTGGTATCCGGTGATCAACGTCACCGACGGGTGTGCCGGAGAAGTGTCGTCCTACTTTTTCTCCGATATGACGAACATGATCCCCGTCGTGTTGCTGACGACAGCGGTCGAGTTGAACTACATCCGGCGAACCGCGACTGCATTCGATCCGGGAAGGCGGATTGCTCCGGTGTTCATCGTGCTGCAGCTGTGCATCGCACTGGGACTGTCGCTCTCGATGGTGGTCAAGGCCGACCTGGAGCCGCGCTGCGGGTTGGGGGCGGTGTGGCACGAGTACATCTCGTTCGTCGTCGGCATCCAGGCGCTGTCCATCGGATTGGCGGCGATGGTGTGGCTGAACCACCCCGGGTTTCGTACACACCTTCTTTTGTGGGAAGGATGGCACGATGCCAAGCAAGTACGACCCGGAGGTCAGGGCCAAGGCGGTCCGACTGGTTCGGGAACATCGCGACGACTACGAGACTGAATGGGCGGCGATGAAGGCGGTGTCCTCGCGGTTGGGGATGAACGCCGAGACGCTGCGCAAGTGGGTGCGCCAGGCCGAGGTCGATGACGGCCAGGCGGCGGGGATGACCACCCGGGAATCCCAGGAGTTGCGGGAGCTTCGAAAGAAGAACCGGGAGCT
>JBAXUD010000169.1:0-6888 GCA_037129875.1 Mycobacteriaceae bacterium | reverse complement strand
CCAACCTGGAGAACAACACCATCTGGCCCGACGTCGAGGCCCGGATCGTCGACCTGATCGAGGCGCACCGCTCCACCATCGTCTTCGCCAACTCACGACGGCTCGCCGAGCGACTCACCGCCCGGATCAACGAGATTCACGCTGCACGCAACGGCGTCGAACTGCCCACGCCGCCTGCGGCGATCCTGGCCAGCAACCAGATCCAGGGCGCCGAGCCGCTGCTGGCCCGCGCACACCACGGATCGGTGTCCAAGGAGCAGCGCGCAGCGGTCGAGGATGATCTGAAGTCAGGGCGGCTGAAATCGGTGGTGGCCACCTCGAGCCTGGAACTCGGGATCGACATGGGCGCAGTCGATTTGGTCATCCAGGTCGAGTCGCCGCCGTCGGTGGCCAGCGGACTGCAACGCGTCGGGCGGGCCGGCCACCAGGTCGGCGAGATCTCCCGCGGGGTGCTGCTGCCCAAGCACCGCACAGACCTCATCGGCTGCGCGGTCAGCGTCCGCCGCATGCTCGACGGTGCGATCGAAACCATGCGCGTGCCGGCCAACCCGCTGGATGTGCTGGCCCAGCACACCGTGGCAGCCTGCGCGCTGGAGCCGATCAGCGCCGACGTGTGGTTCGACACCGTGCGACGCAGCGCACCGTTCGCAGCATTGCCCCGCAGCGCATTCGAGGCCACCCTCGACCTACTCAGTGGCAAATACCCCTCGACCGACTTCGCCGAACTGCGGCCCCGACTTGTCTATGACCGCGACACCGGCACCCTGACCGCCAGGCCCGGCGCGCAACGGTTGGCGGTGACCTCCGGCGGCGCGATCCCCGACCGCGGGCTGTTCACGGTTTACCTCGCCAGCGAAAGCGAAAAGCCTTCCCGGGTCGGAGAACTCGACGAAGAAATGGTCTACGAATCCAGGCCCGGAGATGTCATCTCGCTAGGTGCGACCAGTTGGCGGATCACCGAGATCACCCACGACCGGGTGCTGGTGATCCCAGCACCCGGTCAGCCTGCCCGGCTGCCGTTCTGGCGCGGCGACAACGCCGGACGGCCCGCCGAACTCGGCGCGGCGATCGGGAAGTTCACCGGCGAACTGGCTGGATTGAACCGCGAGGACTTCGAAAGTCGTTGCACAGATATCGGTTTCGACGACTTCGCCACTGACAACCTTTGGCGTCTGCTGGAGAGCCAGCGCGAGGCCACCACGACGGTGCCCAGCGACACCACGCTGCTGGTGGAGCGGTTCCGGGACGAGCTGGGTGACTGGCGGGTGATCCTGCATTCCCCGTACGGGCTCAAAGTGCACGGGCCCCTGGCCCTGGCCGTCAGCCGAAGGCTGCTGGAGCGCTACGGAATCGACGAGAAGCCCACCGCCGGCAATGACGGGATCGTGGTCCGGATCCCCGACACCGACGACACCCCGCCGGGGGCCGAGCTGTTCGTCTTCGACGCCGACGAGATCGAGCCGATGGTCACCGCCGAAGTGGGCGGCTCGGCTCTGTTCGCCGCGCGGTTCCGGGAATGCGCGGCCCGCGCCCTGCTGCTGCCGCGCCGCCATCCCGGCAAGCGTTCCCCGCTGTGGCACCAGCGTCAGCGCGCCGCCCAGTTGCTCGACGTGGCGCGCAAGTACCCCGACTTCCCCATCGTCCTGGAGACGGTCCGCGAGTGCCTGCAGGACGTCTACGACGTCCCGACGCTCACCGCCCTGATGGCGCGCATCGCCGGGCGGCAGGTCCGGCTGCTCGAGGTCGAGACGCACACACCCTCACCGTTCGCCGCCTCGCTGATGTTCGGCTACGTCGGGGCGTTCATGTACGAGGGCGACAGCCCGCTGGCCGAGCGCCGCGCAGCGGCGCTGTCACTGGACACCGCGCTGCTGGCCGAACTCCTGGGCCGGGTGGAACTGCGCGAACTGCTCGAACCCGACGTCGTGGTCTCCACCGAGCGGCAGCTACAGCACCTCGCCGAGGATCGCCGGGCCCGCGACGCCGAAGGCGTGGCCGACCTGCTGCGGTTGCTCGGTCCGCTGACCGAAGCCGAAATCGCAGAGCGCGCAACGGCATCCGATGTGGGCCCTTGGCTGGACGGCCTGCAGGCGGCCAGGCGGGTGCTACCGGTGTCCTACGCCGGCAGCAGGTGGTGGGTGGCCGTGGAGGACATGGGCCGGCTTCGCGATGCGGTGGGGGTCGCAGTGCCGGTAGGGGTGCCGGCCGACTTCACCGAATCGGTGGCCGACCCGCTGGGTGAACTGCTCAGCCGCTACGCGCGCACCCGCGGACCGATCAGCACCGCGGCAGCCGCCGCCCGCTTCGGGCTGGGATTGCGGGTGGCCGCCGATGCGCTGGGCCGGATGGCGGCCGACGGCCGGCTGGTGCGCGGCGAGTTCACCGACCAGGTCGACGGAACCGAACAGTGGTGCGACGCCGAAGTGTTGCGGATTCTGCGGCGACGGTCGCTGGCCGCGCTGCGCGCCCAGGTGGAACCGGTGAGCGCCGGGGCCTACGCCCGCTTCCTGCCGGCCTGGCAACAGGTCGGCGTATCGGCGGCTGCCGGTGTGGACGGTCTGCTCGCCGTCATCGAACAGCTTGCCGGGGCCGCCGTTCCGGCCTCAGCGGTCGAACCGCTGATCCTCTCCCCGCGGGTTCGCGGCTACCAGCCCGCGATGCTCGACGAACTGCTGGCATCCGGCGAGGTGATCTGGTCGGGCGCCGGGGAGATATCGGGCAGCGACGGCTGGGTGGTGTTCCACCACGCCGACACCGCACCACTGACCCTGACCGCCCCGGCCGGCCTCGAGATCTCCGAGGCTCAGCGCGCGATCCTCGACGTCCTGGGCTCACCCGGGGAGTCCCGCGGAGCGTTCTTCTTCCGTCAGCTCGCCTCCGATGGCTCAGACATCGCCGGCCGGGAGGACGTCTTCAAAGCGGCGCTTTGGGAACTGATCTGGGGCGGATGGGTGAGCGGGGACACCTTCGCGCCGGTGCGGGCCATGCTGACCGGCGGCACCCGGCCGGGCACCCGTCGCCCCGCCTCGGCGGCGCACCGGCACCGCCGGGCACCGCGGCTCAGCCGCTACTCGGTGGCACACGCCCAGGCCCGACCGACGGACCCGACGGTCGCCGGACGGTGGGCGGCGCTGCCGGCGCGCGAGCCGGACTCCACCCTGCGCGCGCACTTCACCGCGGAGTTGCTGATGAACCGGTACGGGGTGCTCACCAAGAACGCGGTGGCCAGCAACGGCAGCGATGTACCCGGCGGCTTCGCGATGCTCTACAAGGTGCTGACCGCCCTCGAAGATGCCGGCCGCTGCCAGCGTGGCTACTTCATCGAATCGCTCGGCGGCGCCCAATTCGCCACTGCCGCAACGGTGGACCGGTTGCGCACCTTCGCCGACAGCCTCGACCGCGAACGCCCGGATTACCGCGCCGTGGTCCTGGCCGCCGCCGACCCGGCCAACCCGTATGGCGCCGCACTGCCGTGGCCGGTACGGCCCGACGCCGAAACCGGACACCGTCCGGGCCGCAAGGCCGGCGCGCTGGTGGTGCTCGTTGACGGGAAACTGGTGTGGTTCCTCGAACGCGGCGGGCGCTCGCTGCTGACTTTTCATGCCGATGCCGACGCCCAACGGGCCGCCGCGGCAGCCCTGGTCGACATGGTCCGGACGGGACAGTTGGCCGGCATCGTGGTCGAGAAGGTCGACGGCACACCGGTACTGCCGGCCGCCGGGCCGACCACCGATGCCCTCACCGCCGCCGGGTTCGCCCGCACCCCCCGCGGCTTGCGGATGCGCTGAACCATGCCGGACGATCGTCGGATGCGCATCGCCCTGTTCGCCACCTGCCTGGCCGACGCGCTGTTCCCCAACGCGGCCATCGCCACGGTCGAGCTGCTGGAACGCCTCGGACACGAGGTGGTCTTCCCGCAGCGGCAGACCTGCTGCGGCCAGATGCATGTCAACACCGGCTATCAGAAGGAAGCCGTTGGGCTGGTGCGTCATCACGTCGAGGTGTTCGAGGACGCCGGATGCGACGTGATCGTCGCGCCGTCGGGATCCTGCGTGGGCTCAGTGCGCCATCAGCATGCGATGGTCGCCCGGCGGGCCGGCGACGAAGCGCTGGCGCTGCGCGCGGAAGCCGTCGCCTCACGCACCTACGAGCTCTCCGAACTCCTGATCGACGTGCTGGGTGTGACGGACGTCGGCGCCCACTACCCCCACTCGGTGACCTACCACCCCACCTGCCACTCCCTACGCATGCTGCGGGTGGGTGACAAGCCGCTGCAGCTGCTGCGCCACGTACGGGGCCTGACCCTCGTCGAGTTGCCGATGGCCGACTCCTGTTGCGGCTTCGGCGGGACATTCGCGCTGAAGAACGCTGAGACGTCGGCGGCCATGCTCACCGACAAGATGGCGAACATCGTCAGCACCGGGGCACAGGCGTGCACCGCCGGCGACGCGTCCTGCCTGATGCACATCGGCGGCGGCCTCAGCCGCAGCGGATCGGCGGTCCGCACCGTTCACCTCGCTGAGATCCTGGCATCGGTATGAGCACGTTCCTCGGCACGCCGGGCATCGGCAATCTGCGCGGCGACGAGCCGTTCCCGCGGGCGGCCCGCCGGGCGCTGGCGGACACCCAGATGCGCCGCAACGTCAGCCACGCCACCCGGTCGATCCGGGTGAAACGGCTTGCCGCAGTAAAGGAATGCCGCGACTGGGAGGAGCTGCGCCTGGCCGGCAGCGCCATCAAACGCGATGTCCTGGCCCGGCTGCCCGAGCTGCTGGAGCAACTGGAGCTCAACGTCACCCGGCGCGGGGGTGTGGTGCACTGGGCCCGCGACGCCGACGAGGCCAACCGCATCGTCACCCGGCTGATCCGGGAGACCGGCGCCACCGAAGTGGTCAAGGTGAAATCCATGGCGACCCAGGAGATCGGCCTCAACGAGCACCTTGCGGCCGAAGGTATCTCGGCAATCGAGACCGATCTCGCCGAACTGATCGTTCAGCTGGACAACGACTGGCCGAGCCACATCCTGGTGCCGGCGATCCACAAGAACCGGTCGGAGATCCGAGAGATCTTCCTTCGCGAGATGCCGGATCTGGCGGATCTCAGCGACGAGCCGCGAATGCTGGCGATGGCGGCACGCACCTACTTGCGCAGGAAGTTCCTGTCGGCGCGGGTCGCGCTGAGCGGGGCCAACTTCGGCGTCGCGGACACCGGGACGCTGGCGGTGGTGGAATCCGAGGGAAACGGCCGGATGTGTCTGACCCTGCCGCAGACGCTGATCACCGTCATGGGCATCGAGAAGGTCATCCCGAGCTTCACCGATCTCGAGGTGTTCATGCAGCTGCTGCCGCGCTCCTCCACGGCCGAGCGGATGAACCCCTACACCTCGATGTGGACCGGCGTGCACACCGGCGACGGCCCGCAGGAGTTTCACCTGGTGCTCCTCGACAATGGGCGCACCCGGGTGCTGGCCGACCCGGTCGGCCGGGCCGCGCTGCACTGCATCCGCTGCAGCGCGTGCCTCAACGTCTGCCCGGTGTTCGAGCGAACCGGCGGCCACGCCTACGGGTCGGTGTATCCGGGACCGATCGGGGCGATCCTGAGCCCGCAACTGACGGGAACTCGCGGGCACGACGACCCGAACGCGTCGCTGCCGTTCGCCTCCACACTGTGCGGGGCTTGTTTCGACGCCTGCCCGGTCCGCATCGACATCCCGTCGATCCTGGTCCACCTGCGCGCCGAGCAGGTGGACGCCGAGCGCGGCGGCATCCCGAGCGGCCAGGACCTCGCCATGAAAGCCGCCGCCTGGGTGATGGGTTCCCCGCGGCGCTTCGCGATGGCGGAGACAGCGGCCGGCGCCGGTCGGCTGATCGCCGGCTCTGATCACCGCATCTCGGCGCTGCCCTGGCCTGGCTCGAAGTGGACGGCGACCCGTGATCTGCCCGAGCCGCCCCGCCAGACCTTCCGGCAATGGTGGGCCCGCAGAGGGGCACGGCCATGACCGCGCGGGAGACCGACGCGCGAGCCGTTGTAGAGGCCAGAGCCGTTGTACTGGGGCGGATCCGTGCGGCGCTGGCCGCGGCACCGCCGGATCCTGTGATCGTTCCGCGGGACTACGACCGCCAACCACTGAGCGGCCCCGGTGACGTCGACCGCTTCGCCGAGACGGTCGCCGACTACCGCGCCCGGGTCCTGCGAATGGGGGCCGGGGAGATCAGCGCTACCGTTGCGTCGCTGCTGGGACCCGGTGCCGCCGTCGTTGTCCCGGACGACCTGCCGGCCGACTGGGTGGCCGGTGTCCACGTCGTGCGCGACGACAGATGCGAGCCGTTGCCGACCGGCCGGCTCGAAGCGGCGGACGCCGTGGTCACCGGCTGCGCGATCGGAGTCGCGGCCACCGGCACCATCGTGCTCGACGGGGGTGCCGGGCAGGGGCGACGGGTCCTCACCCTCATTCCGGATCACCACATCTGCGTCATCTTCGCGGGGCAGGTCGTCGATACGGTCCCGCAGGGATTTGACGCGCTGGATCCGTTGCGCCCATTGACGTTCATCTCCGGGCCCAGCGCGACCAGCGACATCGAGCTCGAGCGGGTTGAGGGCGTGCACGGTCCCCGCGTTCTCGATGTGCTGATCGTGGAGTCATCTCCAAATGCCTGAGGGCGACACAGTTTTTCACACCGCTGCGGCGCTGCGTGAGGCCCTCGTCGGCAGGACACTGACTCGCTGCGAGGTCCGGGTGCCGAGATTCGCAACAGTTGATGTGAGCGGATCGCGCGTCCATGAGGTGCTCAGCCGGGGCAAGCACCTGTTCATCCGCGCAGGCGCCGTCAGCATTCATTCACACCTCAAGATGGATGGCAGCTGGCGGGTTTTTCCACGCGGCCGGAC
>JBAXUD010000168.1:0-6902 GCA_037129875.1 Mycobacteriaceae bacterium | reverse complement strand
GTCGCCCTGCACTGGCGAACGGCTCTACTGACAGGTTACAGGAGTTCATCTGATCGCCGGCGCAGGGCCGTTCAGCGGCGGTTCGGGCCCGAGGACGTCGCGCTGCTGACCACCGGCAGTCGTCACCCCGAACAGGTGGCCCGGCAGGCCGAGGGCAACGAGGCTTACTGGGACAGCTTCTGGGACGCCGAACAGGTGTTCTACGGGCACGTGCTCGGCTTCAAGGGACTCGAGCGGCGCGCCGTCGTGCTGGTGGTCAACGACCGCTACGCCCTGGAGCGCGCGCGAGAACGCTTGTACGTCGGGCTTTCTCGCGCCCGGGACCAACTTGTGGTGTGCGGCGATCCGGAGTTCATCACCACGATCGGCGGACCGGATCTCGCCCGGCGCCTCGGCGTCCATTAGGGACGGCTCATCGCGTTCGGTGCGACCGCGTTACCGCCGTTAACCGGCACTTTTGGGCCGCGTGTAGTGTCGAATTTGCCTGCGGTTTAACAATCGCGTGCCCGTTCTGACGCGAAGGGGATCTCCCATGGAGCCCACCGACCTATCCGGAAGACGGTCGTCGCGTCGCGTCGCGAGCCCGGTGCGAGTGTCCCTGGCCGGCGTCCTGGGCGGATACATCGACGGAGCCTGGTGGCCCCGCACCGCCGCGATGGCGCGCGAACTGCCGGATCTGGTGCAAGCCCTGTATCCGACCCTTGGCGAAGTCATCGGCATCGACATCAACTGGTCTGCGCATTCGCCGACCCCGGTCCTGAGCACCATGTCGCCGGACGTTGCGGCGAAGATCGGCCGGAACACCCCGAATCACCGGCTGATGGTTCTGTCCGGCCGATCTGCCGTCATCAGCCTGCTGGTGGTGCCGTCGATGACGGCACCACCGCTGGCCATGATGGTGTTACGCCGGGCGGCCGAGCGGCGGATCGCCGACTCGGAGAAGACCAGCAGGGAGTTTCAAGCGGCCGACCGGGTCATGCGTGCCGCGCAGGCCGAAAGCGCCTCGTGGACCAGCCGACGAGCCAGCCAACGAGACGAAGCCCGGACGGGGCAGCCGGCCTCCGACTAGACGGCCGTCGCTCCCGCGGCGCGAGAAGACCTGCGCCGGTTGGCCGAACGCGGCTGAGTCGAACGGGGCACGGCAGGTGAGACCCGCCGGCGTTGCGGCTCACGGGAACCGGTGCGACGGGGCTGTTGGGCCGCCTTCGGTGCGCTCGGTGCGCTCGGTGCCTGATGGGGCGCCAACTCGCCGACCAACTCCGCGACCGCAGCGGAATCAGCCGCCACCGATTGCGGGGCGGCCTTGATGCCTGCCTTGCGCAACAACACCTGGGTGTCCTTGCGCTGCTCGGGCAGCACCACGGTCACGACATCGCCGGCCCGGCCGGCACGTGCGGTGCGCCCGGAACGGTGCAGGTATGCCTTGTGCTCGGCGGGCGGGTCGCAATGCACGACGAGTTCGACGTCGTCGACGTGGACTCCGCGCGCCGCGATGTCGGTGGCCACCAGAACACGGGCCGTTCCCGCAGTGAATGCGGCCAGGTTGCGATCCCGGGCCGGTTGAGACAGGTTGCCGTGCAGGTCCACCGACGGGATACCCCACTCGGTGAGCTGACGGGCGAGCTTGCGGGCCTGATGCTTGGTGCGCAGGAACAGGATTCGACGCCCGGTGCCGGAGGCCAGGACGCGCACCAATTCCTTCTTGGCGTCGGCGCTGGCCACATGGAAGACGTGGTGGGTCATCGCCGCGACCGGGGAGTCCAGCGGGTCGACCGAGTGGGACACCTCGTTCTTCAGGAAGCGGGTGACCAGTTTGTCGACGCCGTTGTCCAGGGTCGCCGAGAACAGCAGACGCTGCCCGCCGGCAGGTGTCGCCGCCAGGATCCGGGTGACGCCGGGCAGGAATCCGAGGTCAGCCATGTGGTCGGCCTCGTCGATAACGGTGATTTCGACGGCGTCAAGGCTGATCAGCCGTTGACGCATCAGGTCCTCGAGTCGCCCTGGGCAGGCGACGACGATGTCGACACCGTCCTTGAGGGCCCGTTCCTGGCGGCCCTGCGGCACGCCGCCGAAGATCGTCGTGACCCGCAGCCCGTAGGCCGCGGCCAGGGGTGCGAGCTCCGCGGTGATCTGGGTGGCCAGCTCCCGGGTGGGTGCCAGCACCAGACCGGCCGGCCGCGACGGCCGGCGCTTGTTCTGCGACAGGCGGGTGGCGAGCGGAATGGAGAAGGCGAGCGTCTTGCCGCTGCCGGTCTTGCCCCGGCCCAGGACGTCGCGTCCAGCCAGGGTGTCGGGCAGCGTCGCGGCCTGGATGGGGAAGGGGGACGTGCGACCGGCGGCGGTGAGCGCCTGCACCAGAGGTGCGGGCACGCCGAGGTCGGCGAATGTGGTTTCGGTAGTCATAGTGGTTTCGGTAGTCATGCAGTGGCCTTTCAGGCTTCTGTTGTGCCACTGCGGGCGACGGTGTCGCGAAAACGCAGAATCAGCACAGTGTTGGGCGAGATTGCCGGGAGGCAATATCGATCGCCGCGAGACGTGTTGTGCTGTAGGGCACGAATCATTCGAACTCGGCGCTCGGGCCCCGATCTTCAGGGGGCGGCGCCGGGGGAGTGAAGGCGTTCCACGACGTGCTGGCGACTTTGTCGTGAAGCCAACGTTGTCGTAAGTGTAACAGGCGGGCTAACTCAGCAAATGTGAATGCCGCTCATCGGCGCTGGGCCGGAGCGTGCTGCCTGCGCCGACGCACAGTGTCGTGCTCCATGTCACACGAGGTTGCGAAGCATCCCGTCCCGGGCGCTGGTCTCGGGCTTCGGAATAGCCCCGCGCTGTGGCTATGATTTGAAAGTCAACGGTGACGTCTGACCCTTCGACAACTGCCCCTGGAGTGATTCGGTGATCCTTCCCCGCCGCGCGCGGACAGCAAGTGTGGTCGTGGTGACCCTGCTGGGTGCAGTGCTGGCCAGTGACGTCGCCGGATTGCCCGGCTGCCAGGGAGGCTGCAAAACCGCCACCGCCACTGCGGCCGCGGAGTTGCCACTGGCCCGTCCGACGCCCCCGCTGCTGGGGGTGTCGCCGTTCGACGGCTCCGAGAGCATCAACCCGCTGGACAAGGCCACGGTGGATGTCGTCGACGGCAAGATCACCAGTGCTGTCCTCAGCGATGACTGGGGGGAATCGGTCGACGGCGCCGTCGGCGATGGCGGCACCTCCTGGGCTCCCACCCAGCGACTGAACTTCGCCCGCACCTACACCATGACGGTCAACAGCAAGAGTTCCAGCGGGGTGCCGCTGTCGCGGACCACCACTTTCAACACTTTGGTGCCCAACAACTACGTGCGTCCGTACATCGAGGTGCAGGGCGGGTTCGCCCCCAATCCCGACGTGCGCTACGGCGTGGCCACCATCGTCCAGGCTCACTTCGACGAGGCGATCGCCGACAAGGTCCTGGCTGAGAAGCACATGATCGTGCGCACCAACCCGCCCGTGCAGGGTTCGTGGAACTGGATCAGCGACTCCGTTGCGCAGTGGCGTCCCGAGCACTACTACCCGCCGGGCACGCGTATCGACGTGGACCTCAACGTGTTCGGACTCAAACTCGGTGACGGCCTCTACGGTCAGACTGACGCGCACGCGACCGTCAACATCGGCGCAGCGCACCTTGCCGTGGCAAACGACATCACCAAGCAGGTGAGCGTTTTCGACAATGGGCGACTGGTGCGCACCATGCCGACCTCGATGGGGCGCGGCGGTACCGCCGATATCGCCGGCAAGACGTTCTCCTTCTGGACTCCGCCGGGCATCTACAGCGTGCTGGACAAGGGCGAGGTGGTCACCATGAACTCGGCCACCTACGGCCTGCCCAACAATTCCGCGCTCGGCTACAACCTCAAGATCGGCTACGCCACCCGGATCAGCACCGACGGCATCTATCTGCATCAACTCGACGACACCGTCTGGGCGCAGGGCAACACCAACCTCTCGCACGGGTGCCTGAACCTCAGCGGCGAGAACGCCAAGTGGTATTTCGGCTTCGTTCAGCCCGGCGATCCGGTGGAGATCCGCTACACCGGAGGTCCGCCGCTGACGGTGGCCCAGGGCGGCAGCTGGTCGGTCCCGTGGAAGGACTGGGTCAAGGGCAGCGCGCTGGCGCATAAGGACGCCCCGCCGCCGCCTCCCGCACCATCGCGAGCTGCGACCCCGGCGCCCGGGCCCTAATCGTTCCACATCTGAGTCGTTCGGCAATCACTTAAATCCGCAAAGCGTTCAGCGTTGCGGATCCCCCGTTTGCGCTGCACCCTCGGCGACTTGGTGCAAAGATTCGCAAATCGCCAACCGGAGGTGACTTGTGGATTTCATTCAGGCCAACCTGATCGACCCGGTCAGCAAGATTCTCTATACCTACGTGCTGGTCTACCTGCTCGTCGCGGCGGGAATCTATTTCACCATCAGGACGCGGTTCGTCCAGTTCCGCTACTTCAGGCGGATGCTCGGCCAGCTTTTCAACTCCCGCGTGGGCGACGGCGGCATCTCGTCGTTTCAGGCGTTCTGCGTGGGCCTGGCCTCCCGGGTGGGCACCGGAAACATCGCCGGCGTCGCCATCGCCCTGACGGTCGGCGGGCCCGGCGCGATTTTCTGGATGTGGATGGTGGCGCTGATCGGTATGGCGACCGCGCTGATCGAGGCGACACTGGCCCAGATCTTCAAGGTCCGCGCCCCGGACGGCACGTTCCGTGGCGGGCCGGCCTTCTATATTCAGCGCGGCCTGAATTCGCGTCCCGGCGGAGTGCTGTTCGCGGTGCTGTTGGTCTTCACCTTCGGCTTCGCGTTCAACATGGTGCAGGCCAACGCCATCGCCGACGTCCTCAATTCCTCACACAACGTTGAAGTTCACTACACCACAATCGGTTTGGTGCTTCTGGCCGCGCCGGTTCTCTTCGGCGGTGTCCGGCGGGTGGCAAAGGTGGCTGAGATCGTCCTGCCCCTGATGGCGGCGGCTTACGTGCTGCTGGCATTGGTGATCATCGCCCTTAACATC
Organism: Mycobacteriaceae bacterium; assembly: GCA_037129875.1. GTDB lineage: Bacteria > Actinomycetota > Actinomycetes > Mycobacteriales > Mycobacteriaceae > Mycobacterium. The sequence continues at coordinate 1,867 of JBAXUD010000168.1, read as the reverse complement.
GGCAACCTGCCCCGCGCATTCGGCGAGATCATCGGCGGCGCCTTCGGGCTGCAGCAGATGGCCGGTGGTTTCGCCGGAGGTATCGCCGCGGCGATGCTCAACGGCGTCAAGCGCGGTCTGTTCTCCAACGAGGCCGGCATGGGCAGCGCACCCAACGTCGCCGCCACCGCCACCGTCTCCCACCCGGTCAAGCAGGGTTTGATCCAGTCGCTCGGCGTGTTCGTCGACACCATGATCATCTGCACCGCAACGGCGCTCATCATTCTGGTGTCCGGCCCGGAGATCTACGACCCGCACAGCCCCACCAAGATGGCGGGAGCCTCGCTGACCGCCTCGGCGGTCGCCGCGAGCCTGGGATCGTGGACCACCTGGCTGATGACCATCCTGGTGTTCGTGTTCGCGTTCTCCTCGGTGCTGGGCAACTACGTCTACGCAGAGATCAATCTGTTCTTCCTCGGGGCAAGCGAACGCGGCATCATGATCTTCAGGGTGCTGGTGCTCGGCGCGATCGCTCTCGGCGCCGTGGCCAAGCTCTCGACGGTGTGGGACTTCGCCGACATCTCGATGGGCCTCATGGCGATCGTCAACCTGATCGCGATCGTGCTGCTGGGCAAGTGGGCTTTTGCCGCCTTGCGCAACTACCACCTTCAGGCCGCCGCAGGGGAGGACCCGGTGTTCATCGCCGATGAGGCCACGCTGCCCGGGCCTCTCGAGGGCGACATCTGGACCCGGTCGCGGAGCTCACTGCTTAGATAGTCGGTGTGGACTTTCTGCGCACGCCGGACTCGCGGTTCGACAACCTTGAGGGTTACCCTTTCACACCGAATTACGTTGACGTCGAAGCGCATGGCGCCCCGCGCCTGCGGATGCACTACATCGACGAGGGTCCTCGCGATGGCGCCCCAGTGGTACTGCTGCACGGTGAGCCGACGTGGAGTTACCTGTACCGCAACATGATTGCGCCGCTGGTGGCCGCCGGACACCGGGTGCTGGCTCCGGATCTGATCGGCTTCGGCCGCTCGGACAAGCCGACCCGGAAAGAGGACTACACCTACGGGCGCCACGTTGAGTGGGTCACATCGTGGATGACGCAGCTGGACCTGCGCGATGTCACCCTCGTGGTGCAGGACTGGGGTTCGATGATCGGCCTGCGGATCGCCGCCGAACACCCCGACCGATTCGCAAAGCTCGTCATCGCCAACGGATTTCTGCCTATCGCCGACCGGGCCACCCCGCCGGCGTTCCGCCTCTGGCGTGCCTTCTCCATCTACTCCCCGGCGCTGCCCTCGGGCTGGCTGGTGGACCGCGGCACCGTCCACAAGGTGCCCAAGGCCGTGCGGGCGGCCTACGACGCCCCCTTCCCGGATAAGAGGTTCCAGGCCGGTTCGCGCGCCTTTCCCCTGCTGGTCCCCACGTCGCCGTCTGATCCGGCGATCCCCGCCAACCGCGCGGCATGGGATGTGTTGGGCCACTGGGATAAACCGGTGCTGTGCGTCTTCGGCGCCCGCGATCCGATCCTCGGTAAGGCCGACAAGCCGCTGATCCGCCATATCCCCGGCGCTGCGGGCCAGCCGCACGCCCGGATCAACGCCGGCCACTTCATCCAGGAGGACGCCGGTCCGGAGCTGGCCCGCCGGCTGCTGGACTGGGAGGCGGGCCTGTAGGGGACTTTCTGCTCTGGCCGGGAGTCTGCGCGCGGACCGAGGATGGCAGCCATGATTGACTTCCATCTCGATCCAGCCACCGCCGTCCTCACGCTGCGGCCGGAGTCGGCATTGCAGAAGAGCGACTTCGCCGAGTTGACCAACGCCGTCGACCCGCAGATCGAAGAGCACGGTGATCTCAACGGGCTCATCATCGAAGCGCC
>JBAXUD010000167.1:0-6920 GCA_037129875.1 Mycobacteriaceae bacterium | reverse complement strand
TGGGCACCGGCGGTGATTCCGTTGTCGACCCGCTGTGCCGGGTCCATGGAGTCGAGGGGCTCGCGGTCGTCGACGGTTCAGCGCTGCCGCGAATCCCCAGCCGGGGACCGCATGCGACGATCGCGATGCTCGCGCATCGCGCCGCGGAGTTCTTCTAGGGCGCCAGGTGAATTCGACTACTCCGCCAGGTGAATTCGGCTACGTGAGTTCGACCCGGATCGGCAGGTGCTTGAGGCCGCCGACGAAGGCGGTTGCCATGAGTTCGGGCTCGCCCGCCAATTCGATGGACTTGATCCGCGGGATCAGCTCGGAGAAGAAGCTGTTCATCTCCATGCGGGCCAGTGAGGCGCCCAGGCAGAAGTGCACGCCGTAGCCGAAGGACAGGTGCTTGTTCGGGTCGCGGCCGACGTCGAACTTGTCAGCGTCGGTGAACACGTCCTCGTCGCGGTTGGCCGATACGTAGGACAGCAGCACCGACTCGCCCTTCTTGATCGGCACCCCGCGCACCTCGGTGTCCTGCTGTGCGGTGCGCATGAACTCCTTGACCGGCACCACCCAGCGGATCATCTCCTCCACGGCGGTGCCCATCAGCGACATATCGGCCTGCAGTCGGGCCAGCTGATCGGGGTGCTCCAGCAGGGCCCGCAGACCGCCGGCGATACCCGCGCTGGTGGTGTCGTGTCCGGCGCTGGCGACGATCACGTAGTAGGACAACGTGTCCATATCGCTGAGCGGCTCACCGTTGATCTTGGCGTTGGCGATCGCCGATGCCAGGTCGTCGGTGGGGGTTTCACGCCGCGAGGCGGTCAGCGCCGAGAAGTATTTGAAGAAGTCCAGCAGGACCGCGAGCATGTCCTGGACGTCGCCGCCGCGCTGGAACTCCTCGTCGTTGCCGCCGAACATCTCCTGCGTCAGCTTGAGCATCCGGGGGAAGTCCGAGTCCGGCAGGCCCAGCATCGACAGAATGATGTACAGCGGGTAGTTGACGGCGATCTCGGTCATGAAGTCGAGCTCCGGGCCCTTCTCGGCCATCTTGTCGACCCAGATCTTGGCCAGCTCGTCGCAGCGGGCCTTGAGTGCCTTGAGCACTTTGGGCCGGAACCAGTCGGCACCGATCTTGCGGACATCACGGTGGTGCGGGTCGTCCATGTGGATCAGCGTGCGCAGGCCGGTGCCGGCTTCGATATCCCGCAGCAGGGCATCGTCGGCTTCGGTGATGGCCAGCAACGGGCGAGGGAAATTGGTGAACAGGTCGTTCTGCCGCTCGATGTCCATGATGTCGACGTGCTTGGTGATCGCCCAGAACGGCCGGTATCCCGGGACGTCGACCCAGGACACCGGAGCGTGGGCGCGGCAGTGAGCCAGCGACGTGTGCAGCTTCTTCTCGTCGGTGTAGGCCTGCGGATCGGCCAGTACCCGCGCGGCGGAGTCGGTGATCCGGTCATCGGTCTGTGCGCTCATGCGTTCTCCTGAACTGCCGCGAACTGCTGCAAATGCGCCGGCCATCGGGCGCTCTTGACGGGTGTCAACCACACAGTGTGGGCGAAATCCCCGCGAAGCGAAAGGCCCAACGTCCCTTTTCCCGGGCGGAAGATCCCACCTTTGGTGCCGTAGGCGCTCGGTCCGCGTGGACGGGTGTCGCCGGCCGCCGCGTAGGCTCGCCTGTCGTGCCGCTTCGTCCGGCCGGCCCCCTTCGCCGGTGTGCCGCCGCGCTGCTGGTTTTGGCGGTTGTCCTTGCCGGGTGTGCTCGCACGACACCGTCTGCAGCCCATGGTCCCGACGTGGTCACCACGTCCGCCGGTCCGGTGCGCGGCGTCCGCGGCGCAGGCCCCGACGGGGGATTCCGGCTGTTCCAGGGCATTCCCTACGCTGGGGCCCCGGTGGGCGCGCTGCGCTGGCAGCCCCCGGTGGCCCCGGTTCCGTGGACGACGGTGCGCGACGCGACAAAGCCCGGGCTGCGGTGCATCCAGGACACCCGCGCCGACCCCGACTTCGGCAGGCCGACCAGTGAGGACTGCCTCAACCTCAGCGTCTGGACACCGGACGGAGCCGCGCCTGACTCGCCGCGGCCGGTGCTGGTCTGGATTCACGGTGGCGGCTTTCTCAACGGCAGTTCGGACACCTATGACGCCCGGTGGCTGGCGACCCGGGGCGACATCGTGGTGGTCTCGATCAACTATCGGCTGGGGGCGCTCGGCTTTCTGGCCCACCCGGCTCTGGCGGCCGACCGGGACCAACTCGGCAACTACGGCCTGGCCGACCAGCAGGCCGCATTGCGCTGGGTGCGCGACAACATCGCCGCATTCGGTGGTGACCCGGCCAAGGTCACCATTGCCGGGGAGTCGGCCGGTGCCATTTCGGTCTGCGACCACCTGGTCGCACCGGAATCAGCCGGACTCTTCCGGGGGGCCATCATGCAGAGCGGGCCGTGCCAGATCCAGGCGGACCTGCCGGCCGCCGAGCGGATCAGCATCGGCTACGCGGCCCGGGCCGGGTGCGCCGACGTGCAGGCGGCGGCGCGCTGCCTGCGGGCGCTGCCTGCCGACCGGTTGATCACCGGACCGCCCTATGTCCGCATCGGCAGCAATGTCCTGACCGGTCCGGTCACCGGAACCTCGCGGCTGCCGGCCGCGCCGCAGACCCTGCTCGGTCGCGGCACGACCGCCCGCGTGCCGGTGTTGATCGGCAATACCGCCGACGAGTTCTCCCTGTTCGTCGCCATGACCTACCTGCGCCACAAGGGCCTGCCGCCCTACCCCGCTCTACTCGCCGACACCTTCGGAGCCGAGGCGCCCCTGGTGGCCGCGCACTACCCGCTCGACCGATACGACGGCAGCACCGCGCTGGCCTACGCGGCCGCGGTCACCGACGGGGTGTTCGCCTGCCCGATCGATGCCTACGCCACCGGACTGGCGCGCCGGGGTAGCCCAGCGGTCTTTGCCTACGAGTTCAGCGATCGCACCGCTCCGGCCCCGGCTCCCATGCGCGCGTTGCCGTTTCGGGTCGGCGCTGCGCACGCGCTGGAGTTGCGCTACCTGTTCGACATCGGCGGTGCGCCGGCGCTGGATGCCGCGCAGCGGGCGCTGGCCGATCAGATGATTGCCTACTGGAGCCGGTTCGTCACGACCGGCGATCCCGGTGTTCCCGGGCAGCCGGCCTGGCCGGCGCTGAATCCGCAGCGGCCGCAACGGCTTTCGCTTCAAACCGGCGAGCCCGTACTGACCGGTGATTTCGCCCAGCGGCACAAATGCGACTTCTGGGCCTCCCGGGGTTAGTTACGGGATGCTCAGCAGAACGAACGTGATGTCGTCGGTGTTCTTCGCCGGCGCCGAGTGTTCCTGCAGTCTCACGATCAAGGTGTTGAGCGTCGGCTCCGCTGTCCCGGCCGAGCATGCGTAGACATTGCCGAACTCCTCCAGCGGCCGTTGCTTGCCCTCGGGCAGCCCCAGCTCCAGCGCCCCGTCGCTGTAGAGCAGGATCTCCGCGTCCCGGGGCACGATGTAGTTCGCCGTCGCGAACGCCGTGTCGTCGAGCATGCCGATCGGCACCGAGTCCGTGGACAGCTGCTCCGGCCCGGACCCCCCGGCCAGCACGAGTGCGGGAGGGTGGCCGGCACTTGCATACCGCAGCGTGCGACTCGAGGCTTCATAGACGCCGAACCAGATGGTGAAGTAGTTGCCGCCGTGGCGGTCCATCTGAAAAAGCCGGTTGAGTTCGGTCAGCACCGCATCCGGGCGCAGCAGCGTTTCGGAGCCGATGGTTCCCGATCGAAGCAGGTTGTGCACCGACACAGCTAGCAGGGCCGGGCCCACACCGTGCCCGGAGACGTCCACGAGATAGACCATCAGGTGGTCGTCGTCGAGCCACCGGAAGTCGTAGGTGTCACCGCCGAGTTCCTCCGACGGCAGATAGCGCGCCGTCACGGGGACGCGGCCGTCCAGGTCGTCCGGCAGGATCGATGCCACATAGCGCGCCGCACTGTTCAGTTCCGCCATCAGCCGCCTCGTCTGGGCCTTCAGGTACTGGGTCAGTTTGCGGTTGCGCTCATCCCCTCGGGCGATCTCCTCTCGCGCTCTGTCCTCAACGGCCACTTCGTCATCGATGACCCGAAATGACGCGACGAGGCCGTCCCGCTTGCCATCCGCGTCGTGGAACGGCTCGGAATGCAGGTGGATCCAGTGCAGCGCGCCATCGGGCCCGCGGACCTGCCCGCGTCCGATGTGTGACTTGCCCGCGACCATCTCCGCCCAACGCTCGCGGCCGTCCGTCCGCTGGCCGCGAAGCCCGAAGTCGGTGAAGCGCCGGTTAACCCAGTAGTCCGCCGGGGCGCCGAGCGCCTGCTCCACGGAATCGGACACCCAGGTGATTCTGCCGCCGTCGGTCAGCCGAACCACGACGTCGCCGATGTTCTCGGCCAGCAACCTGAACCGTTCCTCGGAGACGGCGACGCGCCGTGCCAGCGTGAAGCGCTCGGTCACATCACGCCACGTCAGCGATATCAACCCCGGACGGATCTGAGCGGCCCGCACGTCGTAGTAGTGCAGACCCGTTTCCCTCTCGCGCGCAAAGTCATCGAGGATCACCGGATCGCCGTTCTCGGCGCAGCGGACGTAGTAGTCGACCAGGCCGTCGTCAATGATGCTCTGGCCGAGCAGTTCGGCGCGGCGCAGCCCGAAGTAGGCGCACGTTGCGGTGTTGACGTCGCGGTAGACGAGGTCGACCACCCGGCCGTCGCGCCAGAGGGCCTCCAGCAGCACCAGTGGGTCCGGCATCGCGTTGCTGCTGGCGCGGACCAGCGCGTTGATCTGCTTCGAGGAGTCGATCGCCTGCGCCAGCGGGGAGTTGTCGACGAACGTCCAGATCCGTCCGCAGAGTCCGGGATACGGGGCCGGCTTGGACATCACCCCCAGGTGGGTCGGCGATTCGGAGAACACCCAGGTGGTACTCAGTTCTGCCGCGGGGTCGCGCTCCATTCGCTGTGTCGCAGCAGTGGATTCGGTCCGATTGAGAGCCCGGTCCGCCAGCCCGCGGACGATCCCGGCGCACTCGGATGCCGTCGTGTCGCGCGCTTCGGTGTTCAACAGCGCAGCCGCCGAGCGATTCACATTGGCGTAGTCCTCGGCGGTGTCCATCGACACCAGGCCGATCTCCAGTTCGTCCAGCAGAGCCCCCAGCTGCCGAATCTCTCGGTGGGTGGTCTGGTAGTCAGGCATTAACCCGACTCTGCCGAGAATCCGGCGCTGCCCGCCCGGCGATGAGCGGCAGGTCCAAGTAGGTCCTGATGCCCGGCTCCGCCCGGCAGACGTAGGGGATGGCGCTGACACAGTGATTGGCCGTAGCGACCACGCCCGGATTGCGGATGAGGCCCTCGGCCACCGTCTCCGGCTGCAGGCCCTTGAACGTCACCCGCACGTCCGGGTCGCCGGTGATCTCCACCTCGAAGCGTTCGCCCTCGGGGCCCAACGTCCACGGCGGGTCCAGCTCCACCTCGCACATCAGCCAGTTCACCGCGGCCGTCACCACCGGCCGGTCGTCGACGATCGCCTCCCAGCGGAACCGGCGAGCGGCGACAGTCCCGGGCTCCATCGGCACGATCAGGTCGTCGGTGCCCGTCACCGCGACGGCGACCTCCTGGGTGGACCGGATGCGCGGTTGCGCCGCGAAGCCGAGTTGATCGGTCACCATCCGGACCGACGCCTTGAAGCCCGCCTCCAGCAAGGTGGCCATGGGTCCGCCCATCGCCTGCTCCGGCGTCAGGCCGAAGCCCATGACCTCGCGCACCACCAGTGGGGAGTTGTAGGTGCGCAGGTCGGAGAATTCCTCGGCGCGCACGTGTGTGATCGCCGCCGACAGCGCCGAGACCATCAACGGGAAGCGCTCGGTGATCCCGCCAGGGTGGATGCCGGAGCCGTGCAGCGTGACCCCGCCGTCGAAGCAGGCCTGCTCGATGGCCGCCACCGCCGGGTTGTTCCGGTCGGGATAGACCCAGCCGACCGGGGTGACGACGTTCTTACCCGACCGCAGGATCGCCGCGACGATCGCGTCGTCGGGCAGCAACGGCGAGTACATGACGCAGTCGGCATCGGTGGCCAGCAGCGCCTCGACATCGGTGGTGGCCGCCACCCCGATCGGTCCTTCGCCGGCCAGCTCGCCGGCGTCGCGCCCGTCCTTGTCGGCGCTGTGCACCCAGCATCCGACCAGTTCGAGTTCGGGATGGCGGAGCACGCCCTGAATCGCCGCCCGGCCCACGCCACCGGTGGCCCACTGGATGACTCGGTACATAATGGGACCCCTCAAGTTCTGGTCCGACGTTAGGCCGCTCGCGCTGGTCCCGGGTTGATTTGGAGCAGGCCCCAGTCGTCAGGCATACTGTTCAGGTTGTCTTGAGCCGGGTTCGCGCCCTCCGGGAGCGTTCCGCGAAAGACATACGACCAGCGCCGACACCGGCGCATCCGGTCCCCACCTCGCCAGCGAGACATTGTCGCGCCGACGAGGCCTGCGTGCGGGTAACACACCTGAACGCGGGGGCCGGTGTACCAGGACAGGTAAACAGCGGCGGCGGAAGCCAGCGCCCATTGCACATGGGCGCAGCAGTCAGAGTGAGGTAGGAAGCGTGGCGGGACAAAAGATCCGCATCAGGCTCAAGGCCTACGACCATGAGGCCATTGACGCCTCGGCGCGCAAGATCGTGGAAACGGTTACCCGTACCGGCGCCAGCGTGGTCGGTCCGGTGCCGCTGCCGACTGAGAGGAACGTGTACTGCGTCATCCGCTCCCCGCACAAGTACAAGGACTCGCGGGAGCACTTCGAGATGCGCACCCACAAGCGGCTCATCGACATCCTCGACCCGACGCCGAAGACGGTCGACGCGCTGATGCGCATCGACCTGCCGGCCAGCGTCGACGTGAATATCCAGTAGG
>JBAXUD010000166.1:0-6921 GCA_037129875.1 Mycobacteriaceae bacterium | reverse complement strand
CGAACCGGTGTACGGTGCCGTCGTGGCAGTCGCTTCGCTCCTGCGCAACGCTTTTCGGCCCCGCACCGCTCCGCCCGGCACTGCGGACGTGGTGCGAACAGCACTGTGGCCGATCGCGATCATGTCGATCGTCCACCGCAGCTATGTGCTGACCTCCAACGGCTACATCACCGACGACTGGGCCCCGGTGTATTGGGCGCTGCGGCGCTTCCGGCACCACGAACCGGTCTATAACGACGTCTTCGTGGAAGTGGATCCGCACTACCTGTACCCACCCGGCGGCACTCTGCTGATGTCGCCGTTCGGCTACATCGAGAGCATCTTCGCCGCGCGTAACTGGTTCATCGTGCTCAACACCGTGGCGATCATCCTCGCCTGCGTCTTCCTGGTACGACTGTTCAAATTCGCGCTCGATTCCCCCGCGCTGCCGGCCCTGCTGGCGGCGGCGTTCGTCACCGAGTCGGTGACCAATACCCTGGTGTTCACCAACATCAACGGCTGCATCCTGCTCTGCGAAGTGCTGTTCCTGCGGTGGCTGCTCGACGGGCGGCAGAGCAGAGAATGGCTGTCCGGCCTCGCGATCGGGCTGTCGCTGACGGTCAAACCCGTACTGGCGCCGCTGCTGCTGATCCCACTGCTGAATCGGCAGTGGCGGGTGCTGGCGATGGCGGTGGGCGTGCCGTTGGCGCTCAACGTGATCGCCTGGCGGATGGTGATCGATCGCCGCGCTTTCATCCAGAACACGGTGCCCTACATCCTGTCCACCCGCGACTATTTCAACTCCTCGGTGCTGGGCAACGGCACGTACTACGGCCTGCCGATGTGGTTGATCGTCGCGCTTCGGGTGCTGTTCGTGGTGCTCGCGGCTGCCAGCCTGTGGTTGCTCTACCGCTACTACCGCGAGCGCGACCCGTTCTTCTGGGCGCTGACCTCCTCCGGTGTGCTGCTGATCGCCTCCTGGCTGGTGCTGTCTCTGGCGCAGGGCTACTACTCGATGATGCTCTTCCCGTTCCTGATGACGGTGGTGCTGCCGAACTCGGTGCTGCGTAATTGGCCGGCCTGGCTGGCGACCTACGGCTTCCTGACCCTGGATCGCTGGCTGATGTGGCGCTGGCCCACCACCGGGCGCTTCCTGGAGTACATGAAGATCACCTACGGCTGGTCGCTGATGCTGGTAGTGGTGTTCTGCGTGCTCTACTTCCGTTATCTCGACGCCAAGGCCGACGGCCGGCTCGCCGACGGCATCGACCCGCCGTGGATGGCGAAGGCGGCTCGGGAACGGCGGATGTCGCCCCCGGCTATGTCGGCACGCTAACTTGGTGGGATGGAACGTCCCGCACTGCAACTCAGCGATGACGAATGGCGCAGCCGCCTCAACCGGGCCGAGTACCACGTGCTGCGCCAAGCCGGCACCGAGCCGGCCTTCACCGGTGAATACACCGACACCAAGGCCGAGGGCGTCTACGAGTGCCGGGCCTGTGGAACCGAATTGTTCCGCAGCACAGAGAAATTCGAGTCGCACTGCGGATGGCCGTCGTTCTTCGACCCGGCGAACTCCGAGGCGGTGATCCTGCGCCCGGACGAGTCACTGGGAACGCGCCGCGTCGAGGTGGTGTGCGCCAATTGCCGCAGCCACCTGGGTCACGTTTTCTCCGGCGAGGGCTACCCCACTCCCACCGACCAGCGCTACTGCATCAACTCGATCTCGCTGCGGTTGAAACCCGCAGGCTGAACTACGAGCCGCTGCCCCACCTTTTCTTGTACGCCTCGATCTCATGAGGCTCGTCCATGTCCTCTTTGATCGTCGCTCTGTCGCGTCTGATGGTCAGACGTAGGGCCGCCCAAATCAGCGCGACCAAAACGACAGCCGAGAAGATAATCACAATGGGAACCATGTCCATGAGGCGATTGTGACATGGGTCGTCAAGCGATCGCGTGGGCTTGAAGATTCCGTGTCTTCCCCCGGCCTTCCCCCGTGCCTTCCCCCGGCCTTTCCGGCTACGGCAGCCGGGCCACCAGTTCTTCGACACTTACGCGCGGGCCCGTGAAGAACGGGATCTCCTCGCGAACATGGCGTCGGGCCTCCGTCGCGCGCAGATCCCGCATCAGGTCGACGATCCGGTGCAATTCCGGTGCCTCGAAGGCCAGGATCCACTCGTAATCGCCGAGCGCGAAGGCCGGCACGGTGTTGGCGCGGACGTCCTTGTAGCCGCGTGCGGCCATCCCGTGATCGGCCAGCATCTTGCGCCGCTCATCGTCGGGCAGCAGGTACCAGTCCAGCGACCGCACGAAGGGGTACACGCAGACGTAGTTGCCGGGCTCTTCCCCAGCCAGGAAAGCCGGGACGTGGCTCTTGTTGAACTCGGCCGGACGGTGCAGCGCGACGCTGCTCCAGACCGGTCGCGTCGCCCGGCCCAGAGTGGTGGTGCGACGGAAATCGCTGTAGAGGGCCTGAAGGGATTCCAGACGCTCGGCGTGCGTCCAGATCATGAAGTCGGCGTCGGCGCGCAGGCCGGCGACGTCGTAGATGCCGCGGACCACCACTCCGTTGTCCTCGTGCTGCTTGAGGAAGGTCGCCGTCTCGTCGGTCACCGCGGCGCGGGACTGCTCGTCGTAGCCCAGCGCCCCCGGCTCCGCCGCGAACGACGAGAACATCACGTACCGGACGGTGGCGTTGATCGTGTCGTAGTCCAGTCGCGCCATGGCACCCATGGTGCCACGCGGCTAACCGCGAACCGTCGCGGCCACCACCGTCTCGGCGGCCCGCCCGGCGGCGACAAGACAGGCAGGCACACCGACGCCGTCGAGGAAGTTGCCCGCAACCGCCAGGGCAGGCGGCAGCCCGGCTCGCACCTCGGCGGCCAGTTCGGCGTGGCCGGGACCGTATTGCGGCAACGAGTCCAGCCAGCGGTGCACCAGCATTTCGACGGGATCGACGGCAATGCCGAACACGGTGGCCAGATCCTCCACCGCCCAGGAGCGCAGCACGTCATCGGCGGTTGAGCGTGCCACGTCGTCGCCGAACCGGCCGAAGGACATGCGCAGCAATTCGGCGTCGCCGTGGCGACCCCATTTGCGGCTCGACAGCGTGATCGCCTTGGCGTGCAGGTTCTCTCCGCTGGCCACCAGCACGCCCGACTGCGGCGGCAACGGCGTGCCGGGCGGCACACCCATGGCCAGCACCGCCGCCGAGGCGACCGGGATGCGCGCGGCGGCCGCCGCGGACTCAGGGGCGACCCACTGCAGCAGGGCGGCCGCCTGTGGCGCGGCGAGCGCCACCACGACGCCCTGGGCACGCCAGACGTGCCCGGTGTCGTCGGTGAGTTCCCAGCCCTTGCGGTCGGCGGCCAACTCGCACACCGCCGTCGGGACCCACTGCAGCCCACTGCGGGCGACCAACTCATCCAGCAGCACCCGGTAGCCGCCGGCGATCGCGCCGAACACCCGGCCGCTGGTGGTGCCCGGCAGCGCCCGGCGGACCGCCGCGGTGAGGCTGTCCGCACCGGCGTCCAGGGCGGCAGCCACGGTGGGGACCGCCGAACGGATCCCGATCGTGGCCGCAGACCCGGCGTACACCCCCGAGAGCATCGGGTCCAGTGAGCGGGCGACCACCTCTTGTCCGAACCGCTCGGCCACCACCGCGCCGACCGCGGGGTCACCCCCCGGCAACCACTGCAGGGGGCGGTCGGGCTCGGCGGCGATGCGGGCGAGGGTCGCCTGGTCCACCAGGCCGGCAACCGACTCAGCCGAACTCGGGATGCCGTTCACGGCGTCGGACGGCAACGGATGCAACCGGCCCTGGCTGTAGATGGTGGGCCGCACCCCGGTGGTGGTGACCTGGCGGTCCGCCAGACCCAGTTCGCGCAGCAGTGCCGGCACCTCGGGCCGGCGGGCGACGAACGCCTCGGCGCCGATGTCTATCGGCTGGCCGCACAACGTCTCGGTGCGCAGCACTCCGCCAAGCCGATCGGCCGGGTCGAACACCAGGATCGTCGGCTCCGGGCCGACCGCGGTACGGATCCGGTAGGCCGCGACCAGACCAGAGATCCCGCCGCCGACGACCGCGTACGCAGGGTTCACAGCGAGTGCACCAGTGCCACCAGCTCGGTGAGCAGTTCAGGGTCGGTGGCCGGGAGCACGCCGTGCCCGAGGTTGAAGATGTGCCCGGCGGCGCCTGCATCGACAGCCCGCCGGCCGTCGACGACCACCGCGCGGGCGGCCTTTTCGACCACCGGCCAGCCGGCCAGCAGAAGAACCGGATCGAGGTTGCCCTGCAAGGCTTTTCCGGCTTCGACGCGGGTCGCCGCTTCGGCAAGCGAGGTTCGCCAGTCCACCCCCACCACGCCCGCGCCGGCCTGGCCCATCGCACCCAGCAGTTCGGCGGTGCCGACTCCGAAGTGGGTCATCGGGACGCCATAGTCGGCCAGTGCGGCAAACACCCGCGCGCTGTGCGGCAGCACGTAGGTCCGGTAGTCGGCCAGCGACAGGGTGCCCGCCCAGGAGTCGAACAACTGGATGGCGTCCACCCCGGCGTCGAGTTGCAGGCGCAGGAAGTCGATGGTCAACCCGGCGAGCACCTCCATCAGGGCGTGCCAGGTCGACGGCTCGGCGAACATCATGGTTTTGGTGCGCTCGTGCAGCTTGCTTGGGCCGCCTTCGATCAGGTACGACGCCATCGTGAACGGCGCGCCGGCGAAGCCGATCAGCGGCACCTCGCCCAATGCGTCGACGAGCAGGCCGACAGCTTCCTGCACGGGGTTCACCCGTTGCAGCTCAAGGCCTTTCAGCGCCGTCACGTCGGCCGCGGTGCGCACCGGGTTGGCGATCACCGGACCGACATCAGCAACGATGTCCAGATCCACCCCCGCGCCCCGCAGCGGAACGACGATGTCGGAGAACAGAATCGCCGCGTCGACGCCGTGCCGGCGGACCGGCTGAAGGGTGATCTCGCAGATCAGCTCCGAGTCGAAACAGGCCTCCATCATGGTGCGGCCGGCGCGCAGGGCACGGTATTCCGGCAACGAGCGGCCGGCCTGGCGCATGAACCAGACCGGGATGCGGCTTGGTTTGCGGCCGGTGGCAGCGGCCAGGTAGGGCGCCTGGGGCAGCTGGCGACGGGTGCTCATCGGCACCATGCTGCCACGGTGCGCCGGGCTCCCGCGGCGCGCCTGACTGCACGGTCCGCACGATGGGGCTACCGTCGATTGAGTGACCGACACGGAGCCCAAGCCGTTTCGAGAGGCCGTGGTGGCGATGAACGCCGCCCACGTCCGGCCGGAGATCGAGCTGGGTCCGATCCGCCCACCTCAACGCCTCGCGCCCTACAGCTATGCGCTGGGCGCGGAAGTTCGGCGGCCGGAGGTCGAGATCGTCCCCGAGGGCTCCGAAGGCGACGCGTTCGGACGGCTGATCCTTCTGCACGACCCCGAGGGAGCGGAGGCGTGGGACGGCACCATGCGGCTGGTGGCCTACATCCAGGCCGACCTCGACCCGCATGAGGCCGTCGATCCGCTACTGCCCGAGGTGGCCTGGAGCTGGCTGGTGGACGCGCTGGCCGACCGCTCCGAGCATGTCACCGCTCTGGGTGGCACCGTCACCGCGACCACCTCGGTGCGCTACGGCGACATCTCCGGACCCCCGCGTGCCCACCAGTTGGAGATGCGGGCCTCGTGGACGGCCACCACGCCGGCCCTGGGCACCCATGTACAAGCGTTCTGCGAGGTTCTCGAGCATGCGGCCGGGTTGCCGCCCGTGGGCGTCATCGACCTGAGTTCCCGTTCACGCGCCTGATATGCCGGAATCCGACGAGCTCGAAACACCCCAATCAGGTGCTGGAACTCAGTCCGACCCCGCACTCCAGGGTCCGCCGCCCGCACCGCTGACGTGCCCGGCCGAGGGCGTTCCCGACGTGTCGATCACGGCCGACGAGATCGCAAGGGCCGTAGACCAACTCGCGCGCGGCAGCGGCCCATTCGCCGTCGATGCCGAGCGGGCATCGGGCTTCCGGTACTCCAACCGGGCCTACCTGATCCAGATCCGCCGCAGCGGAGGCGGAACGGTGCTGATCGATCCGGTCAACCACGGCGGCAGCCCACTGGACGTGCTCAGACCGCTGGCCGAGGTGCTGGCCGACGACGAGTGGATTCTGCACGCCGCCGACCAGGACCTGCCCTGCCTGGCCGAGGTCGGCCTGTACCCGCCGGCGCTGTACGACACCGAACTCGCCGGGCGACTGGCGGGCTTCGAACGGGTCAACCTCGCGGCCATGGTGGAACGGCTGCTCGGCCTGGGCCTGGCCAAGGGCCACGGCGCCGCTGACTGGTCAAAGCGCCCACTGCCCGATGCCTGGTTGAACTACGCCGCACTGGATGTCGAAGTGTTGATCGAGCTGCGTTCGGAGATCTCGGCGGTGCTGGCCGAACAGGAGAAAACGCATTGGGCCGCAGAGGAATTCGAGTATCTGCGCTCCGTCGAGAGCATGCCCACCCGGCGTGACCGGTGGCGCCGCACCTCGGGAATCCACAAGATCCGCACCCGTCAGGGGCTGGCGGCGGTTCGCGAGTTGTGGACCACCCGTGACCGCATTGCCCGCAGCCGCGACATCGCACCCGGGCGGATTCTGCCCGATTCGGCGATCGTCGCCGCGGCGGCGGCCGATCCCACAACGGTCGACGAGTTGCTGGCACTGCCGGTGTTCGGCGGGCAGAAGCAGCGCCGCAGCGCCCAGGTGTGGCTGGACGCCCTGGCGCTCGCCCGCAACAGCGACCAGCCCCTGGATGACTCCGATCAACTCAACGGTCCTCCGCCGCCGGTGCGGTGGGCCAAACGCAAACCCGAGGCGGTGGCCCGCCTGGACGCCGCCCGGTCAGCGCTGGCCGCGGTTTCCAAGACGGTGACGGTACCGACCGAGAACCTGGTGTC
>JBAXUD010000165.1:0-6928 GCA_037129875.1 Mycobacteriaceae bacterium | reverse complement strand
TTCTGGCTGGCGTACTGCATGATCAGCCGGCCGGTGGTGGTCTCGCCGGTGAAGGCGATCTTGGCGATCCGGTTGCTCGACGCCAGCGGCTTGCCCGCTTCGACGCCGAATCCGTTGACCACGTTGAGGATTCCCGGTGGCAGCAGATCGGCGATCAGCGACATCAGATACAGCACCGAGGCCGGGGTCTGCTCGGCTGGTTTGAGCACGACGGCGTTGCCGGCTGCCAGGGCCGGGGCCAGTTTCCACACCGCCATCAGGATCGGGAAGTTCCACGGGATGATCTGGCCGACAACGCCGAGCGGCTCGTGGAAGTGGTAGGCCACGGTGTCGTCGTCGATCTCGGAGATCGAGCCCTCCTGCGCGCGGATGGCGGCGGCGAAGTACCGGAAGTGGTCCACCGCCAACGGAATATCGGCGTTGAGCGTCTCGCGCATCGGCTTGCCGTTGTCCCACGACTCGGCCAGCGCCACCCGTTCCAGGTTGGCTTCGATGACGTCGGCGATCTTGTTGAGCAGCACCGCGCGTTCGGCCACCGGGGTCTTACCCCAGGCCGGGGCGGCGGCGTGTGCGGCGTCGAGGGCCTTCTCGATGTCGGCGTCGGTGGAGCGGGCCACCTCGCAGAACACCTGCCCGTTGACCGGAGAGACGTTTTCGAAGTACTTGCCGCCGGACGGCTTGGTCCACTCGCCGCCGATGAAGTTCTCGTAGCGGGCATCGAAGGCCATCAGGGCCCCGGTGGCCCCGGGCTTGGCGTAAACGGTCATGGCACTCTCCTGCAGGTGATGTAACGGCCACGATAGCCCAGAAGCGGGACGGGCAATAGGGCTTGTTGATGCACTATCAGTGCAGTATCTTGCACTTATGGACGACGGTGCCGCAGCGCTCGCCGCGGTGATCGGTGCACGGGTGAAAAGCGAACGCCAAGCCCGGGGGTGGACGCTGGATCAGTTGGCCGAGGCCGCGTCGGTCAGTCGGCGGATGGTGGTCAATGTCGAGCAGGGCGAGGTCAATCCGAGTGTCGGCACACTGCTGCGACTCAGCGATGCCCTCGGGGTGGGCCTGCCCGCCCTGGTCGAACCACCGGAACCGCAGGCGGTGAAGGTCACCCGCCGCGGCGAGGGAGCTGCGCTGTGGACCGGTTCAGCTGGGGGACAAGGAGTTCTGATGGCCGGGACAGCTACCCCGAATGTGGTCGAGTTATGGGACTGGACATTGGCCGCCGGTGAGACGCACACCAGCGAAGCGCACGCGCCGGGCACCCAGGAGTTGGCGCACGTTCTGCAGGGCGCCCTCACCATCGAGACCGCCGGCCAGTCGGTCACGCTGCACACCGGAGACGCCGTCGCGTTCTCCGGAGACAGCGACCACCGCTACGCCAACACCGGGAAGCGCACCGCACGGTTCTCGCTGGCGGTGTTCGAGCCCGGCGTCCGGGCGGGCGTCCGGGCGGGCGCCGTCCCACACCAAGGACGCCGATGACAGACGCCGGCGCACTCGAGGCCTTCCTGGCCGGCGCGCGGATCGACGCCGCGGTGTTCGCGTTGAGACCCGACTACCGGGCGCTGCTGCTCGCCGTCGACGGCGTGCGTCCGTCGCCCGGCGACGGGGACAGCGAAGCGCTGCTGCGGCGCGCTGAGAACCACGCGCGCCTGGCGATGAGCGGTACGCCGGTGGAAGAACTGCCGCATGTGGCCGCATGGCGGGAGGCATACCGGGCCTTCGGCGCCCGGCCGCAGCGCACGCGCAACAGCGTTGAGGCGTTACTGCGCCGCGCAGGAGCGGGCCTACCCCGGGTCAACCGGCTCACCGACATCTACAACGCTGTGTCTGTGCTGCACCAGATTCCGCTGGGCGGAGAGGATCTGAACTGCTACGCCGGGCCCCCGCGACTGGCTCGCGCCGACGGGACCGAGATATTCGACACCGTCGCGGGCGGCGAGGTCACCGTCGAGCACCCCGAGCCGGGCGAAGTGGTGTGGTGCGACGACGCGGGAGTCACCTGCAGGCGATGGAACTGGCGCCAGGCGCGGCGCACCCAGTTGCGCGATGACACCACCGCCGCACTGTTCATCCTCGACGTCCTGGACCCGGTCACCGACGACGACGCGATCGCCGCCGCCGATGAATTGACCGAGCACCTGGCGCGCCTCGGCCCCGACGTGCGGATCGCCCGGCGGTTGATCGCCAATCCTGCTGTGCTGCAGGATGACTGAGGTGGCGTCGGTTACCGAGTCGCGCGGACTTCCGGTGCCGGCCTGGATGCTGGCGGTGACCGCGATGTTCTGCGTGCAACTCGGGTCGGCGTTGTCGTTGCCGCTGATCTCCCAGGTCGGGCCGGCCGGTACCGCGTGGCTCCGGCTGACCGCAGGGGCGTTGATCTTCCTGGCACTGGCCCGTCCCCCGCTGCTGTCCATCGAGCGTCGCGATGTTCCGGCCCTGATCGCGCTCGGGGTGACCACCGGCCTGATGACGTGTCTGTTTCTGGCGGCCATCGACCGCATCCCCCTCGGCACCTCGGTGGCCATCGAATTTCTGGGGCCGCTCAGCGTCGCGGCACTGCGCAGCCACAACCGCCGGGCGCTGCTCTGGCCGGCAGTGGCCCTGGTGGGCGTGCTGCTGCTGACCGAACCCTGGCATGGTTCGGTCAACATCGCCGGCATCGGCTTCGCCGCCGGATCGGCCGTCGGGTGGGCTTTGTACATCGTGCTGACTCAGCACATTGGTGACAGGTTCACCGGACTCAAAGGGTTGAGTCTCACCACTCCGGTAGCCGCTGCCGCCGCCGCCGTCTTCGGCGTCCCGCAGGCCGCCGGCCACATCACCGTCGCCGCGTTACTGGCCGCGGCGGGCTTGGCAGTGCTGCTTCCCGTGTTGCCGTTCGCGTTGGAGATGACTGCACTGCGGCATATGAACCCCGCCGCGTTCGGCACGCTGATGGCGCTCGAACCGGCGATCGGCGTCGTCCTCGGATTGCTTGTGCTGCACCAGCATCTCTCCCCGCTGCAAATCGCCGGTATCGCACTGGTCGTCAGTGCGGGTGCCGCGGCGCAACGCAACGGCGGGCGCCGCCGTGACGACGAGGCGGTCCTGGTGCTCGAGTGAGTACTCCCGCACACCGGCCCGGGTCACTTGGGTTGACCCAGGCCGGCGGGGGTTCGGCTATTCGGACTCGCCGAGAATCTGGTAGATCTCCCGGCGGGCGTTGTTGACGATGTCGATGACGCGCTGCTGCTGGTCCGGACCGGCGGCGTGGACCGACTGGGCCAGCGCCCCGAAGAGCTGACCGGCGGCGGTCCGCAGGTTCTGCTGGGCCGGGTCGATGCCCTCGATCTCCTCCCACGGCGGGGTGGCGATGCCCGCAGCGGCAGTCCGGCCGTCTGGCGTCAACTCGAAGAGCTTTTTCTTGCCATCGGTTTCAGCCCCGAGGATCAATCCCTCATCGACGAGCAATTGAAGGGTGGGGTACACCGAACCGGGGCTGGGCTTCCATGCTCCCCCGCTGCGCTCGGCGATCTCCTGGATCATCTCGTAGCCGTGCATGGGCCGGTCGGCCAGCAGCAACAGGATGGCGGCACGGACGTCGCCCCGGCGACTGCGGCCATGGCCGTGGCCACGCCGGCCGCGGGGGCCACCCGGACCGAATCCGAAGCCGGGACCGAAGGCGGGGCCGAAGCCGCCGCGCGGGCCGAAGCCGAACGGATCGCCGCCCCTGGCGTGATGGCGCAGGTGCTCACGCACCTGATTGCGCATCTCCCGGTGGGCGTGCCGATGCTGATGGGGACCGGTCGCGAAGCCGAATCCGTCGGGGCCGGGCTGTGGGTCGAATGAAAACTGCATAGGTCGTAATCTCTTTTCACGAGGGAAGTGCGGGATGCACTTCCGATACGTTGACGATATATCGCGTTGTGTCGTTGCGCAAGGCCACCTGCTGGGGTGGTGGCATCCGCACAAGTCGCCAACCGGTGGTCCCTAAGCTCATCGTCATGGAACTCAACGGAGCTAGTGCAATCGTCACCGGCGGGGCATCGGGTATCGGGGCCGCCACCGCGCGTCAATTGGCCGACCTCGGCGCCCGGGTCGTCATCGCCGACATGCAGGCTGAGCGCGGCCAGCAGCTCGCGCACGAGATCGGCGGTGTTTTCGTCCCGGTCGACGTCACCAAGACCGAGCAGATCGAGGATGCCGTCAATACCGCGATGGATCTGGGTCCTCTTCGCGCACTGGTCAATTCAGCCGGTGTGGGCTGGGCGCAGCGCACCATCGGCAAGGACGGGGAATTCTCCTCGGCGCACAACCTCGACGCCTACCGCAAGGTCATCGCGATCAACCTGGTCGGCACGTTCGACTGCATCCGGTTGGCGGCCACCGCGATGAGCCGGCTCGAGCCCACCGCCACCGGCGAGCGCGGCGCGATCGTGAACATGACCAGTGTCGCGGCATTCGACGGCCAGATCGGCCAGGCGGCGTACTCGTCGTCCAAGGGCGGTGTCGTCGGGTTGACCCTGCCGGTGGCGCGCGACCTCTCCGCAGTGGGGATCCGGGTCAACACCGTGGCACCGGGCCTGATCGACACCCCCATCTACGGCGAGGGCGAAGCATCCGAAGCCTTCAAGGCCAAACTCGGCCAGTCGGTCCTGTTCCCGCACCGCCTCGGCAAGCCGGAGGAACTGGCCTCGATGGTCATCGAACTGATCACCAACTCCTACATGAACGCCGAGGTGGTTCGCGTCGACGGCGGCATCCGAATGCCGCCGAAGTAGCCTGACGACATGGCCGACTCGGCGGGCGCTTCAAACGGCGCGGCGCCGCGGTTCCAGTGGTCGCCATGGCGCAGCGGCCTGGTCTTCGGTACGGCCGCGATGTTCGTCTTCTTCCAGATGGTGCTCCAGACGTTCCCGAGCGTCATGCGCGAGGGATTGGTCGTCGATCTTTCCCTGAACGAATCGGGATTCGGCGGCCTGTCCTCGAGTTTCTACTATCCCTACATCCTGCTGCAGGTGCCGGCCGGAATTCTGGTGTCACGCTTCGGCGCACGGTCGGTACTCATCGTCGGGGCGCTGCTCTGCACCGTCGCGTCGTTTCTCTTCGCGATGTCGGAGACGGCGACGACCGCCGAAATGACCCGCATACTCATGGGTTTGGGGGCTGCACCCACCGTGGTGTGCACGATGACGCTGGCCGCCCAGTGGTTTCCCGCGCACCTCTTCCCGCTCTTGGCGGCACTGACCGAGGTGGCGGGCATGACCGGAGCGGCCCTGGGTCAGGAAACCCTCGGCTTCATCGTCGAACGTGCCGGATGGCGCGCCGGGATGATCGCCTGCGGCGTGTTCTCGGCGGTTCTGCTCGTTCTGATCGCCATGTTCGTCAGGAACCGGAAGGACTCCGGCGCAGACGCCGAAGAGAACTGGCCCCGCCCTCGCGAGATAGCGCGACTGCTGGTTTCGCTGCCGATACTTTCCCCAGCGGTCGCAGGCGGTCTGGTGGCATCAGCGGGCGTGGCTTTCGGCATGCTTTGGGGCGTCTCCTATTTCCAGGTCTATCACCACCTGAGCCTGTCGGCGGCTTCGGTCGTTGCGTCCTTCTATTTCTGGGGATGCCTGCCCGGGATGCTGGGTTCCGCGTGGTTGTGCTCCAGGTACCGCAGGCCTGCCCTCCTGCTTGCGGTGGGCGCCGTCGGTTCGGCTACGGCGATGGGTCTCATCTTGTTCGTATTGCAGGGCCAGATCGTTCTGAGCGTGGCGATGTTCCTTCTGGGAGTGTGCAATTCGTCATACGTGTTGTCCTTCACAATGGTGAGGGACAAGGCACCGACGGAGCTGTCCGGTGTGGCGATGGGCCTGACCAACATGCTGATCATGGGAATCGGTGGGTTGATCTTCCAACCGCTCATCGGGGTGCTGGCGCACGCTCAAGGGCAGGGAGTGCCGGGCGCCGCGGCGCTCAGCATCACCATCGTCGCTCCGCTGCTTGCGCTGGTGATCCTCGCG
The DNA here is from genome assembly GCA_037129875.1 of Mycobacteriaceae bacterium. Taxonomy (GTDB): domain Bacteria; phylum Actinomycetota; class Actinomycetes; order Mycobacteriales; family Mycobacteriaceae; genus Mycobacterium. The sequence continues at coordinate 938 of JBAXUD010000165.1, read as the reverse complement.
TTCATCGGCCTCCAGAATGCAAGGCCCGCCGGTGTGGGTCGGCGCCTCCCCAAAGGCTCCCGCGGGTAACCGACCAAGGGTCGTCGCGTTTGCCGCACATCTGTTGATGTAAGACTTGTCAACATGGCGTCCGCGACTTACCACCATGGCAACCTGCGCGAGGCGCTGTTGGAGCATGCCGTGGACCTGGCGCGGGCCGGCGGCCCGGACGCGGTGGTGCTGCGCGACGTCCAGCGGGCGGCAGGGGTGAGCAACTCGGCGGCCTACCGGCACTACGCCGACCGGCAGGCCTTGCTGACCGCGGTGCAGATCTACGGGATGACACTGCTGGGCGAGGCGATGCAGGAAGGGTTGGCGGAGGTTCCGAACCGCGGCCCCCGCGACCGGCGTGCACTGGCGCGGTTCCGGGCGACGGGCCAGGCCTACATCGACTTCGCACTGGCCGAACCAGGTCTGTTCCGGACGGCGTTCGCCCCCAGTGGCATTCAGCACACCGACGAAACGGTGTCCCCCGAACGCCACCCCTTCATGATTCTCAGCGGTTGCATCGACGATCTCGTCGCAACCGGTGTGCTCACCCCCGGCCGTCGCGACGGGCTCGACGAGGCCGCGTGGGCAGCGGTCCACGGGGTGGCCGTGCTGTTCCTCGACGGACCGCTCGCAATCGCCGACGCCGACCGAAAACAGCTGATCACCGACCGCCTGCTCGATCTCACGCAGAACGGCCTCCGCTAACCACCCAGCCCATGTTGACAGCGATAACTTGTCCTGCCATGCTTGCTGATGTTACTGCCGTCAACATGAGGACTGCCGATGACCATCGAAGCCCCCGCCCGTCCGCGCTCGCACGCAGCGCCAACGCAAGGCCGGCCTATCCTTATCCTCGCCGTCGTACTGGTCGCCGCACTGGCGATCAATGTGGAGACGACGATCGTGAA
>JBAXUD010000164.1:0-6984 GCA_037129875.1 Mycobacteriaceae bacterium | reverse complement strand
GCCACTCCGCCTACCGCGACTTCCACACCTACGACCACCTCACCGGGCTCAAGCCCGCCCGGGTCACCGGCCGTGCCGTCGACTCCGAGCACAAGGCTCCCTATGACCCGCAGCGGGCCGACCGCGCGGTCGACGTCCACGTCGCCGACTTCGTCGAGCTGGTGCGCCAGCGCCTGCACTCCGAATCCCAGCGGATCGGCAGGCCGGCCCACGTGGTGGCCGCGTTCGACACCGAGCTGTTCGGCCACTGGTGGTACGAGGGCCCGGTCTGGCTCGAGCGGCTGCTCCGGGCACTGCCCGAGGCAGGAATCACGGTGGGCACCCTGCGCGACGCGCGGGAGAACGGCTTCGTCGGCGCTCCCGTCGAATTGCCGCCCAGCTCATGGGGTTCCGGTAAGGACTGGCAGGTGTGGTCCGGGGAGAAGGTCGCCGATCTCGTGCGGCTGAACACCGAAGTGGTCGACACCGCGCTCGCATGCGTCGACAAGGCCCTGGCCCAGAACGACACCGCGCCGGCGCGTGATCTGGTCGCCGACCAGATCCTGCGCGAAACGCTGCTGACGGTATCCAGCGACTGGCCGTTCATGGTCAGCAAGGACTCGGCGTGCGACTACGCCCGCTACCGGGCGCACCTGCACGCACACGCCACCCGCGAGATCGCCGATGCGCTGGCCTCGGGCCGCCGGGACGCCGCGGTGCGCCTCGCCGAAGGCTGGAACCGGGCCGACGGGCTCTTCGGCGCGCTCGACGCGCGGCGGCTGCCCCGGTGACGGCCTGGGAGACAGCAGCGGCCCCGTGAAGATCCTCATGGTGTCGTGGGAGTACCCGCCGGTGATCGTCGGCGGCCTCGGCCGCCACGTCTACCAGCTCGCGACCGCCCTGGCCGCCGATGGCCACCAGGTGGTGGTGCTGTCGCGGCAACCCTTCTGCACCGACCCGGCCAGCCATCCCACCACAGACCAGACCTGCGAGGGAGTCCGCGTCATCGCGGCCGCGCATGACCCGCACGAATTCGAATTCGGCCCGGACATGATGGCCTGGACACTGGCGACGGGTCACGCCATGACCCGGGCGGGGTTGAGGCTCCGCGACACCTGGGTGCCCGATGTAGTTCACGCCCACGACTGGCTGGCCGCTCACCCGGCCATCGCACTGGCCGAATTCTTCGACGTGCCAATGGTTTCCACCATGCACGCGACCGAGGCGGGACGGCATTCCGGGTGGGTGTCAGGAACGATCAGCCGGCAGGTGCACGCGCTCGAGTCGTGGCTGGCCCGGGAATCCGACTCACTGATCACCTGCTCGGCGTCGATGGCCGATGAGATCACCGAACTGTTCGGACCCGGACTGGGCGGCATCACGGTCATTCCCAACGGGATCGATTCCAGTCGTTGGCCTTTCGCGCCGCGACGCAAGCGCGCGGGCCCGCCTGAACTCCTGTTCTTCGGCCGCCTGGAATACGAGAAGGGCGTTCACGACGCGATCGCCGCCCTGCCACGCATCCGCCGCAGCCACCCCGGCACCACACTTACGATCGCCGGTGACGGAACCCAGCAGGAATGGCTGGTAGAGACGGCCCGTAAACACAAGGTGCTCAAGGCCGTTCACTTCGCCGGCCGGGCCGATCACGACCAGGTGCTGGAGTTGCTGCACCGAGCCGACGCCGCCGTGCTGCCCAGCCACTACGAACCGTTCGGCATCGTGGCACTGGAGGCCATCGCCGCGGGTACTCCCCTGGTGACCACCAACGTCGGCGGCCTGGGCGAGGCGGTGATCGACGGGAAGACGGGGCTGTCCGTCCCGCCGCGCGACGTCCCCGCACTGACTGCGGCCGTGCGCACCGTTCTCGACGACCCGTCCGCCGCCGCGCGCCGGGCAGTCGCGGCTCGGAGGCGGCTCACCTCCGACTTCGACTGGCATACGGTGGCCGCTCACACCCAGCAGGTTTACGTTGCCGCCAAACGCGGTGAGCGTCAGCCGCTGGCGCGCCGACCGATCATCGAGAAAGCGTTGCCAGGCCGATAGACGGCGGCGCAAAACACCCGGTTGCCCGGCCGCCGAACCTAACGGTCCAAGTTCCTCGTCGCGGCGCGGATTTGGCCGGTCGCCTGGAAGATGATCCGGCGGGAGATTTCCACGGCGTGGTCGGCGAAGCGCTCGTAATAGCGGCCCAGCAGAGTCACATCCACTGCCGCGGCCGTGCCGTGCTTCCACTCTCGGTCCACCATGACGGTGAACAGATGCCGGTGGAGTGCATCCATCGCGTCGTCGGCATCCCGGATATATCGGGCCCTGCGAAGGTCGCACGACAAGATCACCTGGCGCGCACTCTCCACCTGGTCCAGGGCGATCCGACCCATTTCGGCGAAGTACCCGTTGATCTCTTCGGGAATCGCGTGCTGGGGATGGCGTCGACGAGCAATCTCGGCGACGTGGCGGGCGAGCACACCCATCCGTTCGATGTCAGCGACGATCTGGATCGAACCAACGATCGCCCGCAGGTCCCGCGCAACCGGAGCCTGCAGCGTCAGGAGCACGAATCCGGTCTGTTCTACTCCGGCACTGGCTACCGCGACGTATTCGTGGTCGCCAATCACCTGTTCCGCGAGGGTCAGATCGGCGTGAAGCAGGGCCCGGGTCGCGCGTTCCATCGCCACGCCCGCCAGTCGGCACATCTCGGCCAACTGATCGGTGAGTGCGTTGAGTTGCGTGCCATAGGCGGTCCGCACGGCCGAAGTTTAGGACTGAGCAGTGGGGCTGCGAGCGACAGCGATTGAACTCGACGTGAATATTGCGCTAATTCGCAGAGGCCGGCGGCGTCGGCCGCTTAGGCGATGGACGCTAATACTCTGTCCAGCAGCGAGTTTCGGGCGCCCCGATGTTCAGGACATCGGGGTGTCGTCGGCGGTCCGGGATGGACCATTTCCTGCTGACCGGCAATCCCTTTTGAGCGCTGGTGCTTTCAGTGCGTGACCGTGGCCGCGCCGTATCAGGTGTCGAGGATGCGTGTTCGCTGCGGGTCATAGAACGGCTGCAGTTGCAGCCGCGCCGCGAGATCACCGCCCGGGGTGTGCACCGTGAACGCCTGCTCGCGCAACCATTCCGCGGTGACACCGCCATCGTGGGACACCTGTGCCAGGCCCACCGGGCCGCCGAGGGTGTAGCCGTAGGCCGCGGCCCTCACATAGCCGACCCACCGCCCGTCGACCATGACGGGCTCGTTGCCGAATAAGTCAGCCGAGGGATCGTCGACGAACAGGCTGACGACCCGGTTGCGCGGAGTGCCCTGCGCCTTGAACTCCCGCAGCGCGTCTCGGCCGACGAACCCGCCGGCCTTGTCCCACGCGATGGTGAACCCAAGTCCAGCCTCGATAGGGTTGTCGGTGTTGTCGATATCCACGCCGAGATCCCGATAGCCCTTCTCCAGCCGCAGGCTCGACATGGCCGCGAGTCCAACCGGACGTAGCCCCAGATCGGCTCCGGCGGAGATCAACTCGTCGTAAACACCGGCCGCGTACTCCGCGGGAATGTGCAGCTCCCAGCCCAGCTCGCCGAGATAGGTCACCCGGACCGCCAACACCGGCGCGTAGCCGACGTGGATGTGTCTGGCCGACAGATACGGGAACGCGGCATTGGACAGGTCCGCGTCGGTGAGTCGGGACAGCAGGGTGCGCGACTTCGGCCCCTGCACGGAGAGCAGCGTTGTCCCCGAGGTGATTTCGGTAACGACGACGACCTCGTCGGACCGGGTCTCGCGACGGATCATCGGCTCGATGCGGCGGTGGATGAGGTCGCTTGTCACGACGAGGAACTTCTCCTCGCCGAGTCGGGTGACCGTCAGGTCGGTGGCGATCCCGCCGGCGGCGTTGAGCCACTGCGTGTAGACCAAACGCCCGATCTCACGGTCGATGACGCTGACCGAGAGCCGGTCCAGGACCCGCGCCGCGTCGGGCCCCTGGACCAGAAACTTCGCCATCAGGCTCATGTCCAGAACCCCGACGTCCTCGCGCACCGCCCGGTGCTCGCGGCCCACGATCCCGAACGAATCCTGCCGGGCGAAATCGAGCGCCGTGGCGGGGTGGACCCCATCGGTGTCGTACCACTCGGCGAACTCCCAACCCACTGAGGCGTTGAAGTGACCGCCGGCGGCGGCAAGCCGGTCGTGCAGCACCGAGCGGCGCACGTCGCGCGCCGTGCCGGGCTTCCAGGCCGGCCACACCGCGTCCCCGAAGAGCACCCCGAGTTGCTCGACGGTGCGCTCGGCACGGAAGCGACGGGAGGTCTCGTGTCCTGCGGCCCGGTCGATGGCGTAACCGGTCACGTCGACCGGCGGCACGCCGTCGACGATCCAGTGCGCCATGACGTTTCCGATGCCGCCGCCCATCAGGATGCCCAGCGAGTTCATCCCGGCCGCCACGAAGTAGCCGTCCAGTTCAGGGGCGGGTCCGAGCATCGGCCGAACGTCCGGCGTGAAGGACTCCGGGCCGCAGAAGAACAGCCGGACCCCTACCTCGGATAGCGACGGAATGCGCTCGAGTGCGGTGCCAAGGTAAGGGCCGACCCGGTCCCAGTCCGGCGCCATGGTGCCGAACGCGAAGCTGTCCGGCACGCCGTCCAGCGACCACGGAGCGCCGACCGGCTCGAACAGTCCCACCAGCATGCCGTCGCCCTCGGGCCGGTAGTAGCCGTAGCGCTCGGGATCCTCGATGACCGCGAGGTCTTTGTCCATGCCCGGGACCGCGTCGGTGATCAGGTAGTAGTGCTCGGCCGCCTGAAGGGGGATGCAGACGTCATTGAGCGCGCCGAGCTGCCGCGCCCACATGCCCGCCGCGTTCACCACGATCTCGGTCTCGATACTCCCCTGGTCGGTCAGCACCGCGGTCACCCGGCCGTGTTTCGTCTCGACACCGGTGACGGTGACACCTTCGATGACCCGCGCTCCAAGTGCCTTGGCGCCCTTGGCCATCGAGGTGGCGACACCGACCGGATCGGCGCGGCCTTCATCGGGCACGTAGAACCCGGCCAGGACATCGGAGGTGTCCAGCAGCGGCCACATGTCCTGCAGCTCGCGGGCGGTGATCTCGTGCTCGGTGACACCGAATCCGTGCATCCAGGCTGACGATCGGCGCAACGCATCGAGGCGCCGCGGACTGGTGGCCAGGCTGACGTGACCGACCGGATTGAAACCGGTGGAGTGGCCGGTCTCCTTCTCGAGGCGCTCGTACAGATCGCGCGAATACCGGCTCAGGAATAGCGCGGTCTCGTCGGTCATGCCCGCCGAGGTGATCAGTCCGGCCGCATGCCAGGTGGTGCCGGCGGTGAGTTCGTGCTGTTCGAGCAGAACGACGTCGGTCCAGCCCAGGTGCGCAAGGTGGTAGGCGATGCTGCACCCCGTCACGCCACCGCCCACGATGACGACGCGTGCGCGCGCGGGCAGGTCCTTGGAGCTACTCACCGGGCGGAGCCCCGGCCGTCATTCTCCAACTCGGCGAACTGGTGTCTGAACATTCAGTCAGCGTGACACAATTCCCCTATGGGCGAAACCGAACTGTATGACGCCGTTGTGATCGGGGCCGGCTTCGCCGGGTTGGTGGCCGCCCGCGATCTCATCGAGGCGGGCCGCCGCGTCGTGGTCCTCGAGGCCCGGGACCGGGCCGGGGGCCGCACCTACTCGGACACCTTCCCCGGGACCGATGTCGTGATCGACCTCGGTGCCGAGTGGTTCGACCCGGCGCGGCATCACTTCATGGCCGCCGAGGTGGCCCGCTACGGCGCGAGGTTCGTCGAAGCGGACAAAGGCGGCGCCAGCCGCTGGTTCCTCGACGGCCGGCATGCCGACGGCGACGAACCCGACGGCCTGATCGACATGAATCAACTGGAGGAAGTCCTCAACCGCCTGCGGGCCGACATCGCTCCGGTCGTCTTCGCCGAGGGCTTCACTCAGACGAATACAGCTGACCTTGACATCCCGTTCAGCGAGTATCTGGCCAAACTCGATGCTCCACCGGCCATCGCCGATCTGCTTCGCGCCCAGTCCTACACCCTCACCGGAGCCCTGCCCGAGGAGTTCTCGGCCCTGGTCTATCTCCGGGAGATCGCGGGCTTCGATCACAATCCCGACTACTCGTTCTTCGCCTCGCTGGCCCGCGTCGACATCGGCAGTGGCGGCCTGGCGCAGCGCGTCGCCGCGGAGATCTCCGACCACATCCGTCTCAGCGAGCCGGTCACCTCGGTGACCCAGTCGCCTGACCGGGTGGACGTGACCACCACCACCGGCCAGTGCTATTCGGCACGGCAGGTCATCCTCGCGGCGCCGCTGAACACCCTGGGCGATATCGAGTTCACCCCGGTGCTCCCGCCCGCGCTTGCCCTGTTGGTGAGCCAGGGCCACACCGGGCGGTGCATCAAGGTCTGGTCCAAGCTGGCCGGCTGCAAGCACGTGTTCGCGATGGGCTGGCCAGGGGTGGTCGAGTGCACGGTGATCGCGACGGTCAGCGAGCCGGACGGGGACCGCGCCATCATGGCCTCCTTCGGGCTGGCTCCCGATCTGGCCGTCGACCGGCCCGACCTTGTTCAGGCCGGGCTCGACCGGCTCGGGTTGGGTGCCACCGTCGAGGAGGTCTACGGCCACGACTGGATCGGCGATCCGTTCTCGAAGGGCACCTGGGTGGCGCTGCGACCGGGACAACCACCCACCCACGGCCGCGTCGAAAGCCACTGGGGCGCTATCCATCTGGCCGGGGCAGACTTCGCCGGAGTCTGGTCGGGCTGGGTCGACGGGGCCATCGAGTCGGGCCGAACGACGGCAGCGGCGGTCGACGCGGCGTTGGCCGCGCAGTCAGAGAGCCTGAATACCTGAACTGCAGTTACGAGATCGAGGTTCGCAACCAGTCGGCGCTCAGCGCGGTTCGAGAACGGCCTGCGGGCCCCGGAGCATCAGCTGCCTGCCGATGATGATCCGCTGGATCTCGCTGGCGCCCTCCC
>JBAXUD010000163.1:0-7013 GCA_037129875.1 Mycobacteriaceae bacterium | reverse complement strand
TCCCCCGGCCGCAGACCCCGCCCCCCGAGGCTTTCCGACGGATCTTCTCCGGACACTTCTTCTACATCCTCTACTTCCAGCAGCCCGGGCTCGCCGACGCCGAGATGGCGGCCGACCCGCGCCGGGCCTTGCGGCGGATGCTGGGTGGCATGCGGGCACCCGTGGACGAGGCCGCGGCATTGCGCATGTTGGCGCCGGGCCCGGAAGGGTTCATCGACCGCCTGGCCGAACCGCAACGGCTCCCAGACTGGCTCAGCCCTGCCGAACTCGAACACTACGCCGAGGAATTCGGACGCACCGGATTCACCGGTGCGTTGAATTGGTATCGCAACTTCGACCGCAACTGGCACATCATGGGCACCCCCGCCGCTGAAAAAATCACGGTCCCAGCCCTTTTCGTCGGGGGCACCGATGACCCGGTGTTGAACTTCACCCGGATCGATCGAGCGGACGAGGTGGTGAAGGGCCCCTACCGGCAGGTGATGCTTGACGGTGCCGGACACTGGATCCAACAGGAGCGGCCCGATGAGATCAACGCGGAGTTGCTCGCTTTCCTATCCCAGGTGAGGTGGACATGATTCGTCAAACAATCTGCGCTGCAACGGCTTTTGCCGCAATTGCCACACTTTCCGGATGCGACTCCGCGCCGCCGGTGCAGGCCAATGCCCGCCAGGTCACCGTCGTCGGCTCCGGTGAGGTTCAGGGCACGCCCGACACCGTGACCGCCGATGTGGGCATCGAGGTGTCCGCACCCGATGTGACGACAGCGATGAACCAGGCCGGCGAACGCCAGCAGGCCGTCATCGACGCGCTTACCGCCGACGGCATCGACGCCAAGGACATCAGCACCACCGCGGTGAACCTGCAGCCCCAATACGGGGATAACTCCGTGGTCACCGGCTACCGGGCCGGAAACAACATCAACGTCAAGATCCGCGTGCTGGACAACGCCTCTCGCGCACTGGCCGCCATCGTGGACACCGGCGGCAACTCTGCCCGGATCAATTCGGTGAGCTTCTCCATCGCAGACGACTCCAAGCTGGTCTCCGACGCCCGGGCGCGAGCCTTCGAGGACGCCAAAGGACGGGCAAAGCAGTACGCGGAACTATCGGGAATGTCGCTGGGGAGGATCATCTCGATCTCCGAGGCACCGGGCAGCACCCCGCCGCAGCCGTTTCCCGTTCCGGCCGAAGCGCGGGCCGCTGGCGTCCCACTGCAGCCCGGCCAGCAGACGGTCAGCTTCTCGGTGAACGCGGTCTGGGAACTGACCTAGTGCTCGTAGATCTTCGGTTGCAGCGTTCCGATGTAGGGCAGATCCCGGTAGCGCTCGGCGTAGTCGAGGCCGTAGCCCACGACGAACTCGTTGGGGATGTCGAAACCGATGTAGGCGATCTCGACGTCCGCGCGCACCGCGTCGGGCTTGCGCAGCAGCGTGCAGACCCGCAGCGACTTCGGATGACGGGTGGCCAGATTGCGCAGCAGCCAGGACAGGGTGAGGCCGGAGTCCACGATGTCCTCCACGATGAGCACATCGCGATCGGCGATGTCGCGGTCGAGGTCCTTGAGGATGCGCACGACGCCCGATGACGACGTCGACGACCCGTAGGAACTCACCGCCATGAACTCCAACTGGGTGGGCAGCGGAATGGCGCGGGCAAGGTCGGTGACGAACATGACCGCCCCTTTGAGGACGGTGACCAGCAACAGGTCCTGGCCGTTGAGGGTGCCTGCGTAGTCGCCGGCCACCTCGACCGCAAGTTCTTTGGTCCGGGCTTGGATCTGCTCTTCGGACACCAAGACGGACTTGATGTCATCGGGGTACAGCTCATGCGCCGACACGACCCACAGCGTGCCATGCCGCCACCGCCAGAACAATCAGACCGGTTCGAAGCGCAACGCCAACATGCTGCCACGCCGCTCGGCGAACAGCCGGGTATTGGGCCGAGCGCACCCCACGGCCACCCCGCCCTGGCCACGCCAGGCCTTGACCAGCGCGTCGACTCCCCGCAGTTGCCCGTCGGTCAAACCGGTCGCACCGCCGGCCAACAGCCATCCGCGGATCACCCGTCGTCTCAATGCGGCCGGCAGTTCGTCGATGGCAGAGATTTCCAGCGCGCCGCCGGCGACCGCGACCGCCAATTCGGCGACGGCCAGCCCGTCCAGCGCATCGGTGTCCTCACGCAGCGCCGCGGCGGTTCGGGCCAGCGCTTCGGCCACCCCGCCACCCAGGACGTCCTCGAGCAGCGGCAGGACCTCGGTGCGCAGGCGCACCCGGGTGAACCGGTGGTCGTGGTTGTGCGGGTCGTCCCAGGCAGGCAGCCCCAATTCCGCACAGACTGCGTGGGTGGCGCTGCGCCGGACATCCAGCAGCGGGCGGAACCACGGCGGATCACTGGCCCGCATCCCGGCGATCGAACGCGCCCCGGAGCCCCGGCCCAGGCCCAACAGCACCGTCTCAGCCTGATCGTCGAGGGTGTGGGCAAGCAGCACGGGAGCGCCACTCCGGGCGGCATCGAGTGCTGCGTAACGAGCGGTGCGCGCCGCGGCCTCGGGACCGCCGGCTTGCCCAACCTCAACGGTAAGGACCTGTGCCGCAACGCAACCCAGGTCGAGAGCCTGGCGGTACGCAGCCAGGGCGACGGCTGCCGAGCCGCGCTGCAGTCCGTGGTCGACAATCAGGGCGGTGGTGGGAAGGGTGGCCGCCGACGCAGCCGCCAACGCCAACGAGTCCGGACCCCCGGACAGAGCGACGCACCACGATTGCGTGTCGGCGAGCCGGGTGGCCGCGAAGCCGGCCAGCACGGCACGCACGCGCGCTAGAGCACCCGGTCGATCCACCGCTGCGGATTCTCGATCTCGTCGGGCCGGGGCAGCGTCTGGGGTCCGGTCCAGACGGCGTTGAAGCGCGTCATCCCGACGCGGTCGACGACGTGGTCGACGAACGCTCTGCCCCGGGTGTACTGGCTGAGCTTGGCGTCCACCCCGAGCAACGCGCGAACCAGTCGCTGCAACGGCGGCTGCTTGCGCTGTCTGCGATCGTCGAAGCGCCGGCGGATCAGGTGAACCGACGGCACGACCGCCGGACCGACGGCGTCCATCACGTAGTCGGCGTGGCCCTCCAGCAGGGTGCCGAGCACGAGCAACTGGTCGAGCGCCTCCCGCTGTGGCTCTGACTGCACAGCGCGCAGCAGGCCGAGCACCCCGGCGTGGTGCGCGTCGACGGCCGTCGCCTGGCGGCGCTCCTTGACGAATGCCGCAAGTCGGCCGACCACCTGGCCGACGTCGTCACCACGCTCGGCGGTCAGCACGCCGAGTGCGCCCGACATGTGTTGCACCAGCCATGGATTGGCGGTGAACTGCACCCGGTGGGTAACTTCGTGCAGACACACCCAAAGCCGGAAATCCTTGGGGTTCAAGCGAAGTTGGCGCTCCACCGCGATGACGTTCGGGTAGACCAGCAGCAGGTCGCCCTGCCGGCCGGCCGAGGAGTCGGCGAAGGGATCGAACTGGCCGAGGATTCCCGAGGAGATGAACGCCAGGACCGCGCCGGTCTGCGCGCCGGCGACCCGCCCGGTGATGACGTTGCCGGGACTCTCCGTGCCACCGGTCATCACCCGCATGGAATCAGAGGCGGCGCGGATCCACTGCTTGCGGTCGACGACGCGGGCCGGTGGGACCGGCCCATCGCTGCCAAGGCCGGTGACCTCGCGGACGGGTGTTTCGGCGGCCAGGGCCGCCTCAGCGAGGTCATCAATGGCCTGCCGGCGGGTGTAGTCGCTGGCCGGCGGGGCCGCCCGGACCAGTTGTGCGCCCACGGTTCCAGCGAACTTCCAGTCGACAGCACGGCCGACGGTCAGTTCCGAGGAAGAGCTCACGTGTTGGGGAGCCCGCTCACGAGCCACAGCCGGGGAGGCTCGCCGGACCGGCTCACGAGCCACAGCCGGGGAGGCTCGCCGGACCGGCTCACGAGCCACAGCCGGGGAGGCTCGCCGGACCGGCTCACGAGCCACAGCCACAGGTGCGCAGCGTCGCGGCGAGCGCGTCGATGGCGGTCCGACCCTCGTTTCCGGCGTTGTTGGAGATGAATGCGAACGTCAGCACCCGGCCATTCAGGTCGGTGACGATCCCGGCCAGCGAGTTGGTCTTGGTCAGCGAGCCGGTCTTGGCGCGCAGAAAGCCCGCCGGGGACTTCTTCACATCGGGGTCGTAGAAGCGGTTCGACAGTGTGCCGCTGCCGCCGGCGACCGGCAGCATGTCGAGCAGGGGCCGCAACGTCGGCTGGTCCGGTCCGGCGGCCGCGTTGACCACCTCGTCGAGGGTCTTGGCGGTCAGCAGATCGGCCACCGACAGGCCGCTGGAGTCCACCAGGGCGGCACCGGCCATGTCGATCTTGGCCGACGCCAGCTTACTGGTGACGGCGTCAACGGAGCCGGCGAAACTCGACGGCCGGCCCGTCGCCCGGGCGACCTCACGACCGATGGTCTCGGCCATCACGTTGTCGGACGCGTTCATCATCTGGGTCAGCCGCGCCACCAGCGGTGCGGACTGGACCGATGCCAGCTGGCGGCCTTCGGCTGGCCCGGGGGCGAAGGTGACCTTGGCCGGGTCCACGCCCAGGGCGAAAGCCAGCGAACGGCCGGCGTCGAGGGCCGGTGTGGGTGAGCGGCGCGACTCCAGCGTGGTCGGCTGGATCCGACCGGCATCGAGCATCGCCGCCTGAATCGGGGCGATGTCGCCCCCGCCGATGTCGGCCGGGTCCCAGCCCGGCGCCATGTCGGGGCCGGAGAACAACGACATGTCGACCTGCACTGCGGTCGGCTTGAGACCGCTCTTTCGAACTTGGTCAGCCAGATCGGAGATCCGGGCGGCCCCGGGGTACCAGGTGTCCTCGCCGGGTGGTGCCGCCGACAGCGTGGGATCGCCGCCGCCGACGAGTACCACCACCCCCGGCATCCGGTTCTGATCGGCAGCTTGGACCGTCGTGGTGACCCGGGCGTTGCGATCCAACGTCAGCAGGGCAGCCGCCCCGGTCAGGACTTTGTTGACCGATGCGGGCTGCATCGGGAAGTCGGCGCGCTGCTCCCAGATCTGGGCGCCGGTCTTGGCGTCGGTGATGCGGCCGGTGAGGATGCCCAGGTTGGGATTGGCTGCTACGGCGGCCAGGGCGGAGGTCAGGCCCGCGGTGGTAGGCACGCGCGCGGAGTCGGTCAGCGGAACAAGGGCGGGCTTGGAGGCGGCCGGCGGCCGTGGCGCCGGGACCGAGGCGTTGCTCTTGCCGCCGGAGCTCAGGAAAGCGGCGGCGGCCACGACGATGGCCACCAGTGCGATCACCGCACCGGCAAGCACCACGTGGCCTGGGCTCCGGGGTTTGAAAAGCATGACTCTCCTACGTTTAGCGTCCCATTGTGCCCAACGATGCGGTGCCGACGCGAATCCCTCGCTAGGGTAATTTTCACCCTCCATGGGGTGTGGTGTACAGCGAAAGGGAGTTGAGCGGTGCAGTTCGACGTCACGATCGAAATCCCGAAGGGCCAGCGCAACAAATACGAGGTCGATCATAAGACCGGTCGGCTGCGTCTGGACCGCCATCTCTACACCCCGATGGGCTATCCGGCCGACTACGGCTTCATCGAGGACACCCTGGGTGAGGACGGGGATCCGCTGGACGCGCTGGTACTGCTGCCGGAGTCGGTGCATCCCGGTGTGATCGTGGAGGCCCGGCCGGTGGCGATGTTCAAGATGGTCGACGACGCCGGCGGTGACGACAAGGTGCTCTGCGTGCCGGCCGGCGACGTGCGCTGGGGCGACATCAACGATCTCGGCGACGTGTCCAAGCACGAACTGGAGTCGATCAAGCATTTCTTCGTGCATTACAAGGACCTCGAGCCGGGCAAGTTCGTGGAGGCGGCAGACTGGGTTGGCCGCGCCGAGGCCGAGGCCGAAGTGGAGCGTTCCCTGCAGCGCTTCGCGGCTGAAGGCCACTGATCCGCTGATCCGCGCACGGCAGCGGGCCACCGGAGAGTTTTCCTGGCTGTAACGCGCGGTAACCCGGCTGTCCTTTGGGTTTCCCATCATTGTGGTGTGTTGTTGCACCAGGGGTTGGGGCTTGATGCCTTCAACGAGTTGCCGACCCGCAAGGCCGTGCATGCGTTGTACGAATGCTGCAACAGCGTGACGATGGCTGGCGACCTGGCCAAAGGTCGGCCCTATGCCGCTCACGACATCCTGTTCCGAAAAGCCGACACGCTGCTGTTCTCCCTGTCCGAGGACTCGATCGACGACATCCTGCAGGCCTATCCGGAGGTGGGCAGCCGGCCCGGGAGCATCCACTCGCACGCCGAGCAGTGCGCGCTCTGGGACGAACGGCCCGGCGTGATGCAGCTGCTGGACAGCTCGGCGGCCGATTACGCGAAGAAGTTCGGCTTCCAGTTCGTCATGTACGTCGCCCCGGATTGCCGGGTCTCGTCGGTGGTCGGCGCGATCGCCGACCGGATGCACAACGACGCCGAGACAGAACGCAAGGTCCTGCGCAACGAGATCGCCAAACTCAACCGCAGCCGACTCGACCGAATGCTGGGACCCGAAGGCGGCTACGACAACTGGGCTTAACGCGCCCTGCCGGCCCGGTCCTTGATCAGGCTGGCCACCGTGGTCACCAACAGCGTCACCACGATCACACCCAGGCTCGCCAGGGTCGGAATCTCCGGCACATGCAGCGCCTTGCCGCCGTTGATGAACGGCACCTCGTTCTCGTGCAGGGCGTGCAGGAGCAGCTTGACCCCGATGAAGAACAGGATGAACGCCAATCCCTGGGACAGATAGACCAGCCGGTTGAGCAGATCGCCCAGCAGGAAGTAGAGCTGCCGCAGACCCATCAGGGCGAACACGTTGGCGGTGAACACCAGGTACGGCTCTTCGGTCAGGCCGTAGATCGCCGGGATCGAGTCGAAGGCGAACAGCAGGTCGGTGGTGGCCAGCGCGACGATCACCAGGAACATCGGCGTCATCACGCG
>JBAXUD010000162.1:0-7102 GCA_037129875.1 Mycobacteriaceae bacterium | reverse complement strand
ATGAACGCCTACGTCTACTTCAACAGCGACAAGATGGCGCTGAAGGCGATGAACGCCCAGCCCGTCACCGAGGTGCAACTCCCGCAGATCTATGCGATGGTGCGCGAACTTGCCACCACCGCGCACCAGCCCATGCCGCGGCTCTACATCAGCGACACCGCCAACCCCAACGCCTTTGCCACCGGCCGCAATCCGCGCAACGCGGCGGTCTGCTGCACCACCGGAATCCTCAACATCCTCGATGAGCGCGAGTTGCGCGCGGTGCTCGGCCACGAGCTGTCTCACGTCTACAACCGCGACATCCTCATCTCCTGCGTGGCGGGGGCGCTCGCCTCGGTGATCACCTACCTGGCCAACATGGCGATGTTCGCCAGCTACACCGGTGGCCGCAACCGCACTGGTGGCGGCGTCAATCCCCTTGCCATGCTTCTGGTTTCGCTGCTCGGCCCGTTCGCCGCGACGGTGATCCGAATGGCTGTCTCGCGCTCGCGGGAATACCAAGCCGACGAATCCGGCGCCGAACTGTCCGGTGACCCGTTGGCGTTGGCGTCGGCTCTGCGCAAGATCAGCGGTGGTGTGCAGCAGGCTCCGCTGCCGCCGACTCCCCAGCTCGCCGACCAGGCACACCTCATGATCGCCAGTCCGTTCCGCGCCGGCGAGCGGATCGGAAAGCTTTTTTCCACTCACCCGCCCATGGAGGACCGGATCGCGCGCTTGGAGAAGATGGCCGGCGGCTGATTCACCGCCCGGCCCTCGGCTTCACGAGCCGTTTGAGCTGTTCCCGCCGGAGCTGTCCGACTTGGAACTGTTGGACTTAGAGCTGTCGGACGTTGAACTCTGGTTCGACGAGTTCGAACCGTCCGAGGACTCAGGCTTACTCGATGCTCCCGGGCTCAGAGCGCTGCTGACGGCACCCTTGACGGCATCGACAACTCCGCCGATGGTGTCCTTGACCGCGCCTCCGAGAGAGGGAACGTTCGGAGCCGGCAAGTTGGTCCCGGTCCCGGTGCCGTTGGTCCCGGTCCCGGTCCCGGCACTGAAGTCCTTGGGTGGCGTCGTGACGTTGATCTTCGGGCCGCTATTGGTCACATCGAGGTTGGGGCTGGGTGCAGGTGGCCCCGGATCGATGGAGGCCGACGCC
This sequence comes from Mycobacteriaceae bacterium, assembly GCA_037129875.1. GTDB lineage: Bacteria > Actinomycetota > Actinomycetes > Mycobacteriales > Mycobacteriaceae > Mycobacterium. The sequence goes on along the minus strand of JBAXUD010000162.1, from coordinate 5,961 downwards.
GTCTCTGGCGCTTGCGGCGTGACAACCGGTTGCGGTGCGATGACCGGGGCAGTCGGCGTAGCGGTGGGTACCGGGGCCGGCGCGACTGCGGCGAGCTGGGGCAGCGGGGTGGTCGGCACCGGTGGCAGCAGCGAGGAGATCTGGGTGGGCAGGGCCCCGGTCAGGGTCTTGTAGGCCACCACGGTCAAGTCGTTGATCTTCTGAACGATCGCGACGACGCCGTCGGGGTAGGTGACCGTGGTGATGTTGGTTGTGGGGTCGGTGTGGCAACTCAAAGAGCCGCTGCAGTCGATCTTGCCCTGGGAGTCGACCACCGGCTTGGACGGCAGGATGGCTGCGTCCTTGCGGGTGGGGGCGGCTGTGGCTGGAGTTTCCATCGGCGGGACGGTCATCGACCCCGTGATAGGGCTTGGTGTGGCACCCGCTTCATAAGCCACCCGGTAGGGCGAGTTGGGATTGCCGCCGTCCTTCGGCGTCAGGCCGACGGGACCCTTCAGCAGGGCGGCCAGTTCGGAGGCGTCGTTGGTCCCGTCGCCGATCGCGAGGACCTCAGCCGGACTGCTGCTGCTGCTGCTGAAGACGTCCAGTGGGCCGCCGAAGCTGGCGTGGATGTATCCGTCGGGCGTCTGGGCGGTCGAGGCCAGCGCCAGCAGACCGGTAGCGACGCCGATGGCCGTCGCGCCCGCGCGCAACGTATCCTTCATTCGGCGTTCCACAACTACGTCCTTCCGGCTCTCAGCTTCCGCTAATGCCAATTATAGTTTAGGCCATCCTTCCGTGTTTCAAACCCCTAGCCACGCTGCGAATTCAACTTCGGTACGGTGTTGTTATGTTGCTCAGGTTTCTGACGATCACCGCTGTGGCTGTGGGGGCTGGTGTGGCGGGCTCCGCCGCGGCTTCGGCCGACCCGGACCCCGCGCCGGCGCCCCCGATTCCCAATGTCAACGCATACATGCCGGTAAATCCGGCCGACTACACCACCAATAAAGGGCGATGGTTCGCCTTCGCGGGGCCTGCCGGCGTCGTCTGCACCCTGGACAACCTCAACGGCGATTACGGCTGCAGCGGCCCGTTGCCGGGGGCGCCGGAGGGTGTGAACCTGGTCAGTGGTGGACCCACCGGAGCGCCGGCGTTCTCCACCACCACCGAGCCGTCGCTGTACGCCGGGCCTGCCGGTGCGGTCAAGTCGCTGCCACCCAACACCCGGTTGAGCTTTCGGCAGGTGAGCTGCGGCGTGGACGCCGCTGGAGTGGTCGCCTGCTACAACAGCCGCGATCAGGTCGGTTTCGTGGTCAGTCCGACCACCACCTACATCAACGCCGTCAACCCGCTGCTGGATCGCCCATCGGGCACCCCGCTGGTGCCCGGCCTGCCGCCGGTGATGCCGGCGATGCCGGGGATGCCGCCCGCGCCGGCAGCGCCGCCCGCAGGCTGATCGGCCGCTCAGAACCTGGTGCCGTCGACCTCGTGGCCGGGCTTCTCGGCCATGAGTCCGTGATAGGCCTGCTCGACGGTGGCGCCGTGGTTGATCACGGCGTCGACTTCGCGGGCGATCGGCATGTTGATGCCGTACTTGTCGGCGAACTCCATGATCACGCTGGCGGCCTTGACCCCTTCGGCGACCTGGTTCATGCCGGCGATGATCTCGGCGATGGGCTTGCCCGAACCCAGTTCCTCGCCGACGTGGCGGTTGCGGCTGCGCTTGGAGGTGCAGGTGACGATCAGGTCGCCCATGCCGGCCAGGCCGGAGAAGGTGTCGCGCTGTCCACCGATGGCCTCGCCGAGCTTGGACATCTCCCGCACGGCGCGGGTCATCACCATGGCGCGGGTGTTCTCGCCGATGCCCATCGCGTAGCCCATCCCGGTGGCGATGGCATAGACGTTCTTCAGCGCGCCGGCGATCTCGACGCCGACGACGTCGTCGGTGGTGTAGGTGCGAAAACGCTTGGTGCGGAACATGCTTGCCAGATTTGCCGCGAGATTGCGGTCCGGCATGGCCAGCACCGCGGCGGCGGCGTAGCCTTCGGCGACCTCCTTGGCGATGTTCGGCCCGGCCAGGATCCCGGCCGGGTGGCCGGGCAGCACCTCTTCGACGATCTGGCTCATCCGCATATTGGTGCCCTGCTCCAGGCCCTTGACCAGGCTGACGACCGGCACCCAGGGGCGCAGTTCCTTGGCCAGCTCGACCAGCACGCCGCGGAACCCGTGCGAGGGAACGCCCATGACGATGACATCGGCGCAGTTGGCCGCCTCGACGAAATCGTTGGTCGCGTGCAGGCTTTCGGGCAGCTCGACTTCGTCGCCGAGGTATTCGGAATTTCGGTGGTTGGAGTTGATGTCCTCGGCGGTCTCCGCTGAGCGCACCCACTGCAGCGTCGGTCCGCGCCGTGCGCAGATGGATGCCACGGTGGTACCCCAGGAGCCACCGCCCAGCACGACGACTTTCGGTTCGCGGCGATCAGATGTCATGGCCACCAACGTAGTGCCGACGACAGGGGTCCAACGGACTATTGGAGATGCGCGTGCCGCTTATCCCACCAACTGTGCGGGCGCCTTCACCTTCCCGAACACCATGTCCTCCTCGATCTTGTCGAGGAACCGGTGGTCGAAGGCGTCGGCGAAGTAGTCCTGGCGCACCACCCACGGCCGCTTTTTCGCCGACTTCGGCAGCGCGTGCGGGTTGCGCAGGACGTAACCGGCTTGCAGGTCCCAGGTCGGCTTCTCCGGCATGGGCGCGCCACTGGGGTGCGGGTAGGCGTGGGTGTACCCGTGGGTCTTCATGTGGTCGATCAGTCGCGCGGTGGCACGGGCGGTCATGTCAGCGCGCAGCGTCCATGAGGCGTTTGTGTAGCCGATGCACCAAATCAGGTTGGGCACGTCCTCGAGCATGTGGGCCTTGTAGGAGAACCGGTCCTGCGGCTTGACCTCGGTGCCGTCAATGCTGATCCGTACCCCGCCCAGGGCCAGCAGGTTCAGGCCGGTGGCCGTGACGACGATATCGGCGTCGAGGTGACGGCCCGACTTCAAGGCGATGCCGGTGGCGTCGAAGTGGTCGATGTGGTCGGTGACCACCTCGAGGGTGCCCCTGCTGATCTCCTGGAAGAGGTCGCCGTCGGCCACCAGGCACAGGCGTTCGTCCCACGGGTTGTAGCTCGGCTTGAAGTCGACGTCGATGGGATAGCCCTCGGGCAGCCTTTTGATGTTCTGCGAGCGCACCACCTTCTTCACCAGGTTCGGGGCTCCGCGCGCGGCCGCCCAGAACACCTTCTCAACGGCCAGAGCCCCACCCCGGGCAATGGGATAGGAAACCTTGCGCGGCAGGAAGTTTCGCAGCGGTGTGATGACCCGATTGCGCCGATTCATCGACACGAGGTACCCGGGCGAGCGTTGCAGCATGGTTACCTTGGCGGCCGTTTGGGCCAGAGCGGGCACCAGCGAGACGGCGGTGGCGCCCGATCCGATCACGACGATCTTCTTGCCGCTGTAGTCCAGGTCCTCGGGCCAGAACTGTGGATGGATCACGGTGCCGTTGAAGTCACCGATGCCGCGGAAGTCGGGGGTGTAGGGCTCGTCGTAGTTGTAATAGCCGGAGCCGAAGAAGATGAAGCGGCTGCGGTAGGTCGTTGAAGCGCCAGTCGTGCCGTCCGTCGCGTGCACGGTCCAGGTGTCGGTGGTCGAGTCCCAGTCGGCGGAGGTCACCGTGGTGTGGAAGCGGATGTGCGGATGGATGCCGTGTTTGCGCGCGGCGCCTTCCATGTAGTCGCGTATCTCGTCGCCGTCTGCGACGTACTCCTGGTGGGGCCACGGCTCCCAGGTCCAGCTGAGGGCGAAGATCGAGGAATCCGATCGCACTCCGGGGTAGCGGAACAGGTCCCAGGTGCCCCCGATCACCTCGCGGCGTTCGAGGATGACGTAGCGGGTGGACGGGTCGGCCTCGGCGAGGCGGTAGGCCGCGCCGATTCCGGAGATGCCGGCGCCGACGATGACGACGTCGTAGGTGCCGCCGTCCTGCTCGGCGGGGCGGGCTTCAGAAGTCTCCGGGTTGACGGTCATCGCGGGCCCTCGCTTCATTGCCTCCGGTAGTACCGGTGACCACACTAGCCACTGACCGGTTGGTTGGGCCAGGGTCGCCGTCGGTTACCGATAGTTGACGAACTGCAGGGCGACCTCGAGGTCGGCGCCCTTGAGCAACGCGATGACGGACTGCAGGTCGTCCCGGTTCTTGGAGGTCACCCGGACCTCCTCGCCCTGGATCTGCGCCTTGACGTTCTTGGGGCCCTCGTCGCGGATCAACTTGGTGATCTTCTTGGCGTTCTCGCTGGTGATGCCCTGCTTGAGGGTGCCGCTGACCTTGTAGGTCTTGCCGCTGGGCTGCGGGTCGCCGGCGTCGAAAGCCTTCATGGAGATGTCGCGGCGGACCAGTTTCTCCTTGAACACGTCGACGGCTGCCTTGGCGCGCTCCTCGGTGGAGGAGACGATCTCGATCACCTCGTCGCCCTTCCAGGTGATGGTGGTCTCGGTGCCGCGGAAGTCGAAACGGGTGGCCAGTTCCTTGGCCGCCTGGTTGAGTGCGTTGTCAACTTCCTGGCGGTCGACCTTGCTGACGATGTCGAAGCTTGAATCAGCCACTGGGGCGCTCTCCCTCTTGATCGGCCGGGTTGTGTCCGGGGTACATCCTCGTTGTACCCTGCTAGTCGCATCAAGCCGGGTAGCTCGGCTTGGTCGAGGCAGGTTGCCCGAGCGGCCAATGGGAGCGGACTGTAAATCCGTCGGCTTACGCCTACGCAGGTTCGAATCCTGCACCTGCCACACACGTCAGGCTCCCTTTCGAGGGGGCCTGACTGCGTTGGCGGCACAGAAGTGTCGAGGGCGGTTATGCGGAAGGTGTGAAGATGATCGCCGAACCCTTGACATGAGATTGTTCGATGACATCGACTTTCGCGAAGGGCCAGCCCTCGACACCAAGAGCAGCTTCCAACCATGGCCGCGACAGCGGAATCGAATTCTGGTGGCGGCTAGATCCGTCGTGCGACGGCTGACGTCTCCAACTCACCGGTACACGCTTTGCGCCGTCGGCGTTTATTCATCGTCAATTGCCCGGATTCGGGCCATCGTCACGCCATCGGGTGGCATCCATCATTAGTCACCGCCAAGTTTCCTGTACACCGCACCGACGATCGGCGTGACGATCGACCGCGGCGCGTAGCCGCTGGCCACCGACATCGCCTTCGACGTCACACCGGGAACCGCACGCATCTTGTTGCGCACCAAGCTGTTCAACGCGATCTTCGCTGTGTACTCGGGCGAGATGAATAGGAAGTCGGGGATCAGCTTTTCGACGAGCGCTTGCTGTGACGGATCGGGCAAATTGATGCGCACCGGTCCGGGAGCCAGCACGGTCACGTTGATGCCCAGGCTCTTGACCTCGCTGCGCAGCGACTCGCCGAACGTGTTGACGAACGCCTTCGACGCCGCGTAGGTGGCGTTGTTGGGGATTGGAGAGTTACCTGCCACGGAGCCCGAGATCAGGATTCCGCCCGCGCGCCGCTGCACCATCCCGTGGAGTACGGCCAACACGAGGTCGTGGACGCCAAGCACGTTCAGCTGCAACTGATCCCGCTGGCCCTGGCCGACGAGGTTGGCGACCGGACCGAACGTTGACGTGCCGGCGTTGGCGCACAGGATCGATACGTTGCGGTTCGCGAGCTCATCGCACAACTGGTCACGAGATTCGGGGTCCGCCAGGTCCGCGGCCCTCACCTCGACGGTGACTCCGTAGCGGTCGCTCAACGCTGTGGCCAGGCCCGCCAGCACCTCTTCACGCCTGGCGGTAATGATCAAATGGTGGCCCCGCGCGGCGAGCTCGGTGGCCAAGGCCGCGCCGATGTTCCGCGAGGCGCCGGTGACGACGGCCCGCGCGACGGGGCTGGGAGCGGGCACGGGCATGGCGCCAATCGTAGG
>JBAXUD010000161.1:0-7128 GCA_037129875.1 Mycobacteriaceae bacterium | reverse complement strand
GTGGGCGTTACACCCGATACTAATGTGAAGGCTGGCGCACATCACCCGGCGCTTTTCGACAAGGCCTGCCGGGAACGACCCTTGAGGACGACCCCATGCAACTGACTCTGGCCGACCGGACCTACCTGGTGACCGGGGGTGGCAGCGGAATCGGAAGAGGGGTGGCCGAGGGCCTTGTCCGCTCCGGCGCCCATGTGATGATCGTCGGTCGCAACGGTGACCGTCTCGCGGCCGCCGCCGCCGAGATCGCCGCTGACGCGCCGGGCACCGTGCACTTCGAGTCCGCCGATGTCACCGACGAGGAACAGGTGATCCGGGTGATCGATGCGGTCACCGCCTGGAACGGCCGGCTGCACGGGGTGGTGCACTGCGCGGGCGGTTCGCAGACCATCGGCCCGATCACGCAGATCGACTCCGAGGCCTGGCGGCGCACCGTCGACCTCAACGTCAACGGGACCATGTACGTCCTCAAGCACTCCGCCCGCGAGATGGTGCGGGCCGGGGGAGGTTCCTTCGTCGGCATTTCGTCGATCGCGGCCAGCAACGTGCACCGATGGTTCGGCGCCTACGGTGTGACGAAGTCCGCGCTTGATCATCTGATGATGCTGGCCGCCGACGAGCTGGGCCCATCCTGGGTGCGCGTCAACGGAATTCGGCCCGGGTTGATCCGCACCGACCTCGTCCAGGTGATCATCGACTCCCCGGAGGTCAGCGAGGACTACCGGCAGTGCACCCCACTGCCCCGGATCGGTGAGGTCACCGACGTCGCCAACATGGCGATGTTCCTGTTGAGCGACGCCTCGAGTTGGATCACCGGGCAGGTCATCAACGTCGACGGCGGACACGGGCTGCGCCGCGGACCGGACATGTCGGCGATGCTGGCGCCGGTCTTCGGTGCCGACGGCCTGCGCGGCGTGGTCTGAGGCGGCACGTGCGTCCACAACCGGAGAAACCGGAACCCGGCCAGGAATCCGTATGGGATTACCCGCGTCCACCCCGGCTTGAGCGGTTCGACGAGCCGATCACCATCGAACTCGGGGGCGAGGTGATCGCTACCGCCGAGCACTGCTGGCGGGTTCTGGAGACCAGCCATCCGCCCACCTACTACCTGCCCCGGACAGCGTTCGTTGCGGGCGTGCTCCAAGCCGCCCCGGGCGACTCCTGGTGCGAGTGGAAAGGCCGGGCGCGGTACTTCGACCTCGTCACCGCAGCGAAGGTGGCACCGAAGGCGGCGTGGTCCTACCCCGACCCGACGCCCGGGTTCGAGCCGATCGCCGATGCCGTCGCCGTCATGGCGGCCCAGGTCGATCGATGCACGGTCAGCGGCGAGACGGTGATTCCCCAGCCCGGCGGCTTTTACGGCGGCTGGATCACCAGTTGGGTAGTGGGACCGTTCAAGGGCGGCCCGGGGTCGATGGGCTGGTGAGGTTGCCGTAGGCGGCGGGCTACCGTCTATCCGGACAATCGCGCCGACACTCGACCGTCGAAGGAGTCACCACAGTTGGATATCGATCCCGCCGCCACCGCGTGGCTACTGACCAGCACGGCGCTGGTACTGCTGATGACGCCGGGCCTGGCGATCTTCTACGGCGGCATGGTGCGCACCACGGGCGTGCTCAACATCATCATGATGAGCTTCATCTCCATTCCGCTCGTGACGGTGGCGTGGTTGCTGGTCGGATACAGCCTGGCGTTCTCCGACGGTTCCAGCGGTGGCTTCATCGGTGGCCTCGCTCATGCGGGGATGCGGGGGATAGGTCCGGACACCGTGCACGGAGCGGTTCCCGAACTCCTCTACGCCACTTTCCAGCTGAGCTTCGCCATCATCACCGCCGCTCTGGTCAGCGGTGCGATCGCCGAGCGTGCGAAGTTCGCGGCCTGGATGGTGTTCGTACCGGTGTGGTCGGTCGTGGTGTATTCCGTTGTGGCGCATTGGGTCTGGGGTCCCGACGGCTGGCTGTTCAAGATGGGCGTTCTGGATTACGCAGGCGGTCTGGTCGTCGAGATCGTCTCAGGCGCATCGGCATTTGCCCTGGCCCTGGTGCTCGGTCCGCGGATCGGGTTCAAGGTGGAGGCCATGCGGCCGCACAACCTGCCGTTCGTCCTTCTCGGTGTGGGCCTGCTGTGGTTCGGCTGGTTCGGATTCAACGCCGGTTCGGCTCTCGCCGCCAATGGTCTGGCCTCGGCGGTATTCCTCAACACCCTCGTCGCAGGCTGCCTGGGCATGCTCGGCTGGCTGTCGGTGGAGCAGATCCGGGACGGTAAGCCCACCACCTTCGGTGCCGCTTCCGGCGTCGTCGCGGGCCTGGTGGCCATCACCCCGTCGTGCGGCACCGTGAACACCTTCGGTGCCGCTCTGGTCGGCCTCGCCGCCGGTGTGGTGTGTGCATTCGCCATCGGGCTGAAGTTCAAACTCAACTACGACGACTCCCTCGACGTTGTCGGCGTGCACTTCGTCGGCGGCGTGGTGGGCGTGCTGTTGATCGGTGTGTTGGCTACCGCCGTCATGACCGGCGGCCCGCAGGGCCTGCTCTTCGGCGGCGGCCTTGGCCAACTGGGCAAGCAGGCGCTGGCCATGGTGGTGGTCGCCGGGTACGCATTCGCCGTGACCTACGGCCTTGGCCGGTTGATCGATCGGTTCATGGGCTTCCGTGTCAGCGCCGAGGACGAGGCCAGTGGCGTGGACTTCACCCAGCACGCCGAGACCGCCTATACCGAAGGCGTGTACGGGCACCAGCAGGCGCGCCGGCCGCTGTTCGGTGCCCGGCCCGAGGAACGCGGGGAAGACTGAGAGTCACACCCAGCGGCCTGGAGAGTTGTCCGTCGGTACCATTCCCGACATGCCGCTGGCTAATGGCGATGTCTTCGCCGGCTTTCAGATCCTGCGACCGCTGGGCTTCGGCGGTATGGGTGAGGTCTACCTGGTGCAGCATCCGCGCCTGCCGCGTCAGGACGCCCTGAAGATCCTTCCCCAACAGATGTCGGCGGACCCCGAGTTCCGGGCGCGGTTCAACCGGGAGGCCGAGTTGGTCGCGGGGCTGTATAACCCGCACATCGTCGGCATCCACGACCGCGGGGACTTCAACGGGCAACTGTGGATTTCAATGGATTACATCGATGGCCCGGATGCCGGCCGTCTGCTGCGCGAGCAGTACCCCAACGGGATGCCGCCGTGGGAGGTCATCGACATCGTGTCGGCCGTCGCCGATGCGTTGGACTACGCCCACTCTCGCGGCCTGCTTCACCGCGACATCAAGCCCCCCAACATCCTGCTGACCAACCCTGAACGTGGCCGGCGCCGAATTGTGCTGGCAGACTTCGGGATTGCCCGCGATGTCGGTGAAGCCAATAGCCTGACCGCCACCAACGTCACGGTGGGCACGGTCAATTACGCCTCACCGGAGCAGCTCATGGGCGCGCGCCTCGACGGGCGCGCCGATCAGTACAGCCTGGCCGCGACTGCCTATCACCTGCTGAGCGGTTCGCCGATGTACGGCTCCTCCACCGCCGCCGTGGTGATCGGCCAGCATCTCAACGCACCGCCGCCCCGCCTCGGTGACTTCCGGCCGGCGCTGGCCCGACTGGATCCCGTACTGGTCAAGGCGTTGGCGAAAAATCCCGATGACCGCTTCCGGAGCTGCACCGAGTTCGCCAATGCACTGCGCCATGTCGTCGGTGCTTCGCCGGCGCCAAACCCTGCTGCGGCCCCCCCGCCGGTGCAGCGACCGGTGTCGGCGGCTCCTCCCATCGCGGCGCCCGCGGCCCCGCGGGAGCAGCACACCGCATACCTGCCCGGCGACTTCACAGCCGACGGCGTCGATGAAGTCCTGCCGCAGGACGCTGTGCCGTCGCGGTGGCCGTGGCTACTGGCCGCCGCGGCGCTGGTGATGATTCTGGGCGCGCTGGTTTTCGCCGTCTGGCCCCGACAGCAGGAATCCGCCACTCCGTCGGCGGCGCTCACCTCCACGTCGCGCCCTTCCAGCACCTCAGTGACGACCACGAGCACGACGACAACCAAGACCACAGCCACGACGTCGTCGGCTGCGGCGCCGGTGACGTTCGACGCGATGACGAACGCCGTGAACGGCTTCTACGCCGAGCTGCCGGCGAATGCACGCACCGCATGGAGCAAACTCGACACCCATTACCAGCAGCGCAACGGTTTCGACGATTATCTGGGTTTCTGGTCGACGATCGACTCGGTCTCAGTGCTGTCCATCAGCCCGCGGGACGCGAACAGCGTCGTCGCGAGAATCCGCTACGTACTGCGTGACGGCCGGGTCGACACCGAGAACCGTTGGCTGAGCGTAGTGCCGGTCAATGGGCAACTACTGATCTATGACTCCGAACGGATCGGCCCGGCGTAACGAAAGCTCAGCGGACCAGATGCGGGCGGCAGAACGCGCACAGCCCCGAACCGAGGCTCGGGTAGCCGCAGTACGGGCAGGTGCCCACCAGCGTGGCGGGCTGCTGGTCACCGTTGACGCCGGAGATGGCGCTGTCGACGGTGTTCAGCCGCTGAGCCAGAACGCGCAGCCGGCCGGTCAGTCGCTCGCGCTCGGACTCCAGAGCGGTTCGCTCGCAGAATGTTTCGTCGAAACCGGCACCGGTACGCGGCCGAAGCCGGCGCCACGCGAGGTCGGCCAGCTGCCGGTCCAGTTCATCCAGCCGGGCGGCAAGGCCGCGGAGCAGGTAAGTCAGTTGCTCCCGGTCGGCCTCCATCACCGTGAGGGCACCTGCGGCCAGCGGGTAGGGCTGCCGCGAGGGCTGCACCACGGCAGGTGAACCGGTCACAACGGCTCCCTTCCTCCGGCAATGTTCCGACGGGTGTTTCGGCGTCCGGTCGGTAAGCTAGCAGCACCGGCAGCAGTCTGCGAAATAATCGATGAACTTCTCAAACGCGGGTGCAAACGCGCCGGTTGGGATCGGCGTTCGGAATCGGAAGACATTCAGCGGTGGGGGTTGCGGCGATGACCCAAACCGACCCTGATGGGGGTCGTGCGGCGGGCGGGGCTTGAGGGTGACGTGGTGGAACTGCTGCTGAACGGCATTCTCCGGAATCGGTGAGGTCCGCCGCTTACCATTCGCCCATGGCGTCGCTGATCCCGCAGGTTCCCAGGCCACCGTTGGGGATACCGGATCCGCTGCGGCGCATCCACGTCCCCAAGGACCTCGACGCGGTCACCGACATCGGCCCGGAGGAGTCGCCGGAGGCGGGAGGGGTCACCCCCCGGCAGGTCGAGGCGATCTGGTCGTCGGTGCGCGACTGGTACCGCAGCGGGGTTCACCCCGCCCTGCAGGTGTGCGTGCGGCGCCACGGCGCGGTGATCCTCAACCGGGCCATCGGCCATGCCCGCGGCAACGGTCCCAGCGACCGAAGGGACGCCGAACGGGTACCCGTCACCGTGGAGACCCCGTTCTGCGTCTACTCGGCGTCCAAGGCCATCACCGCGTTCGTCGTCCATAAGCTCGCCGAGCGTGGGCTGCTGAATCTGGACGACCCCGTCGCCGAATACATCCCCGGATACGAGCGCAACCGCAAGCACGCGATCACCATCGGCCAGGTGTTGGCCCACCGTGCGGGTGTGCCCAACCTGCCGGGAAGCGCTCTGGATCTCGACTATCTCGGCGACCGCCAGTACATGAACGACATCCTGGTCGACGCCGCGCCCTTCGCGAAGCCCGGCCGCTACCTCGCCTACCACGCAGTCTCCGGCGGGTTCATCCTCGGCGAGATCGTCCATGCCGTCACCGGCAAGGATATTCGTGCGGTGCTGGCAGAGGAGTTCCTCGACCCGCTCGGCTTTCGATGGACCAACTACGGCGTTGCTGCCGAGGACGTCGACAAGGTCGCGTGCAACTACATCACCGGACCGCCCACGGCGCCACCACTTTCCACCATGCTCAGCCGCGCGCTGGGTGTGGGCCTGGACAAACTGGTCCACCTGACCAACGATCACCGCTTCCTCACCGGGATCGTGCCGGCCGCCAACACGGTGACGACGGCGGCGGAACTGTCCCGGTTCTTCGAGATCATGCGGCGAGGAGGTGAACTCGACGGTATTCGGGTGATCGAGACGGACACCATCCGCCGCGCACTCATCGAGCGGTCCCACCTTGAAATCGACTTCTCCCTTGCCTATCCGACCCGCTTCTCCTACGGACTGATGCTGGGGGCCCGCGTCGTGTCCCTCTACGGACTCGATACCCAGTACGCCTTCGGGCACCTCGGGTTCACCAACATCCTGGCCTGGGCAGATCCGCAACGAGCCATCTCCGTCGCGGTTCTCAACAGCGGTAAGCCCATCGTCTATCCGGAGCTGTTGCAGTCGTTCCTGGGGACGATGCAGCGCATCACCAGCGAGATGCCGAAGGTGCCCAAATCGGAGATGCTGGTCTGAGTCGATGACGGTCTGCGGCCTGAATTCCGCTGCGCTGCAGCCTGTTCAGCACTGGGCGCCCTGCGGGGGCAGGGTGAGGTCGGCGAGGTACTTTGTGGCGTAGCCAGTAGCTTTCGAACCGTCGGGCCCAGGCGGAAGACAGCGCGCTCGATGTCGTCGGACTTGCACTCTCCTGGACGCAACCGGACTCGATTGGTCTGGCGTCCGCAGAACAATCCAGTTTTTACCGGGATACTTGGACGACTCAAGCAGTAAGCCGGGTCGCCGGCCACATCTGCGACCGCCTATGCGTTGGACCAAGGGGACCGCCGATGACAGTTGTCGCTATCTATCTCGTTATCACCTTCGGCCTCGGCGGCCTTGCCATGGCTGTGCGGCTACCCCCACTGGTCGGGTTTCTGGCGGCGGGATTCGTCATCAACGCCCTCGACGTGGCGGAACTGCCCCAGCTGGAAATGATGGCGGACCTGGGCGTCACATTGTTGCTCTTCGCGATTGGTCTCAAATTGGACGTTCGCATACTGCTACGTCGCGAGGTGTGGTTGACCACATCCGCGCACATGGTGGTCAGCGTCATTCTCGGAAGTGTCGTCATGTGGCTGGCCGCCGTGGCCGGGGTGGCCATGCTGGCGGGGCAGGGCATGCAGACGATCGCCCTGCTCGCCTTCGCGCTGTCGTTCTCCAGCACGGTTTTTGTGGTCAAGGTCCTCGAGGAGCGGGGCGAATC
>JBAXUD010000160.1:0-7135 GCA_037129875.1 Mycobacteriaceae bacterium | reverse complement strand
GGACGTGCACACACTGTCGGCCGCACGACGGCGTCGAGCTGCCCTTCGAGCTGCCATGAGGGTGCTGTTGACCGGCGCCGCCGGTTTCATCGGCAGGCGGGTCCATGCGGCGTTGCGTGCCGCCGGTCACGACGTGGTTGCCGTCGACGCCATGTTGGCAGCCGCCCATGGGGTCGACGGGCAGGTTCCCGCTGACTGCCGCCGGCTGGACATCCGCGACGCAGACGCCTTGGCGCCGCTAATGGCCGGCATCGACCTCGTCTGCCACCAGGCCGCAGTCGTGGGCGCCGGCGTCAACGCCGCAGACGCCCCGTCGTACGCGGAGCACAACGACGGCGGCACCGCCGTTCTGCTCGCGCAGATGTTCGCCGCCGGCGTCCAGCGGCTCGTTCTGGCGTCATCGATGGTGGTCTACGGCCAGGGGCGCTACGAGTGCCCTCACCATGGCGTCGTCGACCCGCCGCCACGCATCCGGTCCGACCTCGACGCCGGAATGTTCGATCATCGCTGCCCACTCGGTGGTGAGGCGCTGGCCTGGCGGCTGGTGGACGAGGCCGCGCCCCTGCGCCCCCGCAGTCTTTACGCCGCCAGCAAGACCGCTCAAGAGCACTACGCGCTGGCGTGGTCGGAATCAACGGGCGGTTCGGTGGTGGCCCTGCGCTATCACAATGTCTACGGCCCGGCCATGCCCCGCGACACCCCCTACTCCGGGGTGGCCGCGATCTTCCGTTCCGCACTCGAAAGGGGCGAGGCGCCGGCTGTTTTCGAGGACGGCGGCCAGATGCGCGACTTCATCCATGTCGACGATGTCGCTGCGGCCAACGTGGCCGCGCTGCGCTCGGATTCCGGCGGATTCGTACCCGTCAATGTGTGCTCGGGACAGCCGATCTCGATTCTCGACGTGGCCGCCCTGCTGAGCGAAGCCCGCGGCGGAGCGGCCCCGGTGGTCACCGGGTGTTATCGCAGTGGGGACGTGCGGCACATCGTGGCCGACCCCGCCCGGGCGGCCGCCCTGCTAGGTTTCCGGGCCGCCGTCCTGCCGGACCAGGGGCTTCGGGAGTTCGCGTTCGCGCCGTTGCGGACCTGATGGGCTTTCGCCGGCCACTCCTGCCGGCAGCGCGCCACCTAGGGTGGTCGGCTATGGACCCGGGTCTGGTCACGGTCGTGCTGCCCTGCCTCAACGAAGAGGAATCCCTGCCGGCTGTCCTCGCCGCCATTCCGGCCGGCTACCGGGTTTTGGTGATCGACAACAACAGCACCGACGCCACCGCCGAGGTCGCCCGAGCTCACGGCGCCGGCGTCGTCGCGGAGCCCCGACCGGGTTACGGATCGGCCGTGCACGCCGGGATCGTCGCGGCGGTGACGCCGATCGTGGCGGTTCTGGACGCCGACGGCTCGCTGAATCCCGCGGATCTGCCCAGGCTCGTCGACGAACTCGAGCGCGGCGCCGATATGGTGACCGGCCGGCGCCGGCCGGCGGGTGGGGCGCGGGCCTCTGTGACGGGGTGGCCCTGGCACGCACGATTGGGCACCGCGGTGGTGTGCTGGCGGCTGCGCACCCGCCACCGACTGCAGGTACGCGACATCGCCCCGATGCGGGTGGCCCGCCGGGATGCCCTAATGGCGCTGGGCGTGACCGACCGCCGATCTGGATACCCGCTGGAACTGCTGGTCCGGGCCGCGGCCGCGGGATGGAAGGTGGTGGAGCTCGACGTGGAATACGGGCCGCGCACGGGCGGGAAGTCGAAGGTCAGCGGATCGGTGCGGGGCAGTCTGACCGCCGCGGTGGACTTCTGGACGGCGATTTCGTGACAGCGAACCCGGATTCGATACCGGTCACGGTGCTCGTGGTCGCCAAGGCGCCGGTGCCGGGACTGGCCAAGACCCGCCTGGCCACCACGCTCGGAGACCACGCTGCCGCCGACCTGGCCGCTGCCGCGCTGCTGGACACCCTCGACGCGGTCGCGGACACTCCGGTAGCCGCACGAGTGGTGGCGCTGACGGGCGACCTCGACGCTGCGTGCCGTGCCGCCGCCATCCGCGACCGGCTCGGCGTGTTCACCGTCATCGATCAGCGCGGCGACGACTTCGCCTCCCGCCTGGCCAACGCCCATGCCGACGCGGCCGCCGCGGGCGGCGCCCACCCCGTGCTCCAGATCGGGATGGATACCCCGCAGGTGACGCCCGAATTGCTTGCCGGCTGCGCACGCATGCTGCTCAACGCGCCCGCCCTTCTGGGGATGGCACGCGACGGCGGATGGTGGATCCTCGGCGTGGCCCATGCCGCGATGGCCGAATGCCTGCACGAGGTGCCGATGTCACGACCCGACACCGGCGCGATGACGTTGGCCGCCCTGCGGGCAATGGGCATCCCCGTGACGCTCGTCGAGGAACTTGATGACGTCGACACCGTCGCCGACATCGCGCGGGCCCGCGCGGCGTGCCGGCCTTCGAGCCGGTTCGCCCAACTCACATGGGGGGATTGAGGTCCTCAGACGGCTCACGAGATTCTCGCCCAGCTGGCGCGTAACGCTTAGCCATTCGCTGAGCACGTAAGGAGCAGGGTCGCCCCTGGGGCCACCACCTCGACCAGTGAAGGGTCATGACATGCGCGAGTCCGCCTGTGTAACCGCCGCGATCGGAGCCCTGGCACTGCTCAGCTTTGGGCTGGCCGGGCTCTCGTCGGCCTTTCCGTCAACCGTGATTGGGGCCAACGCAACAGCCGTGCAGCACGCGGGCTACAGCGTGCAGACCAATCTCCCGGGCCAACATCTCCTCGTAACGACACCCGCCCCGATTCGGCTTTCTGCAGAGGCATGTATCTGTGACGCTCGTTGAGGAACGATCGACCTCGACACGGTCTGCGGCATCTGCGCGCCCCGCCCGCCCTGCCGGTGATCGGGCCGATGAGACCAACTCACTTGAGGGGTTTGACATGCTGGGACAGCTCTACGATCGTGCGCTGACCGGCGAACGCTGTTGGTTGCGGCATGACGATGGACGGGTTGACCTCTTGCCGGTGCACAGCTGGCTCGGCGGCTGCGGATCGGACGAACGGTTCGATCAGGCCGTGGTCGAGCTGTGCACAGGACCGACGATCGACTTGGGTTGCGGCCCGGGGCGTCTGGTCGCGCACCTCGTCGCCCGAGGCATCCCCGCCCTCGGTGTCGACCAGTCAGCGGCCGCGGTGCAACTCGCAAGGCGCAGCGGCGCGCCGGTACTTCTGTGCGATGTGTTCGATCCGCTGCCCTGGACCGGTCATTGGCAGACGGTGCTGCTTGCCGATGGAAACATCGGTCTGTCCGGCGATCCGTGGAAGGTGCTGCGCCGCGCCGCCGAATTGCTCACCAGCGGCGGATGTTGCATAGCAGAGTTCGACACCGTGACCGCCGGTGTCCGAACCGACTGGGTGCGTCTGGAGTCCTCGCACTCCATCGGGCCCTGGTTTCGCTGGGCGTCCGTCGGCATCGACTACGCAGCCGCGCTGGCCGAGGACGTGGGCCTGGTGCTGGCCGGGATTCATCCGATCGGCGACCGCGTCATCGCCTCCCTCAAGACGAAATGATGCTGCGATGACAACCGATGCCGAAAAGGTCCCGTTGCGCAGCACCGCGGTGACGGCGCGGGTGGGTACGGCGTTGGGCCTGGCCGTCGCGGTCTGTTTCGTCACCGGTCTGATGAGCCATTTCATCCAGCATCCGCAGCCGTGGTTCTTCTGGCCGACTCATCCGGTATGGCTGTACCGGCTGACCCAGGGCCTGCACGTCATCTCCGGCATCGCGGCGATCCCGCTGCTGGTGGTCAAACTGTGGTCGGTCTGGCCCAAACTTTTCGAACGCCCCTTCATCGGTGGCCTGACCCGCCAGCTGGAACGCCTCTCGATCCTGGTGCTGGTCGCGTCGATGACGTTTCAGCTCAGCACCGGTCTGCTCAACATCGCCCAGTGGTACGCCTTCAAGTTCTTCTTCACCACCAGCCATTACGCGATGGCCTATGTTGCGGCCGGTGCTGTCATCGTGCACATCGCTGTGAAGCTTCCCGTGATCCGGCGGGCCCTGGGTGAACCGCTGGAACCGCTTCTGGCAGAACCGGTTCGACGTGGCCCGTCGCGGCGCGCGGTGCTATGGGGTACCGGTGTGGCGGCCGGTTTGGCAACAGTGGTGACCGCAGGGCAGACCGTTCCCTGGTTGCGAAGACTTTCGGTGCTTGCCCCACGTTCGGGGCAAGGCCCGCAAGGAGTCCCGGTAAACCGCTCCGCCGTCGCCGCCGGGGTGGTGGGCAGTGCCCAGGCCCCGGACTACCGGTTGACGGTGACCAACGGTTCGGTGTCCCGCACGTTCAGCCTGCCCGAACTGGCGGCCATGCCGCAGAGCACCCGGTCGCTGCCGATCGCCTGCGTCGAAGGCTGGAGTGCCAACGCCGAATGGACCGGGATCGTGCTGGCCGACCTTGTTGCCGCAGTCGGCGCATCGGCCGATTCGGATGTGCGGATGATCTCGCTGGAGCCACCAGGCCCTTACTCCCGCACCGTTCTGCCCGCCCGCCACGCCCGCGACACGAACACGTTGATCGCGTTGCGGATCAACGGCCAGACCCTGAACCTCGACCACGGCTACCCGTGCCGGCTGATCGCCCCGAGCAGACCCGGTGTGCTGCAAACGAAGTGGCTCTCCCGCATCGAGGTGGTGTCCGTATGAGCGCGACACGAGTAGGGCTGCTCATCGTCGGCCTGCTCACCATCGGCTACGGCGCCGCGCTGGTGCTGGACCACCCATGGCCGGATATCTGGCACATCGCGATCTGGGCGGCCGCAGGAGTGGTGCTGCACGACTTCGTGTTCGCGCCGCTGTGCGTGGCCCTGGGCTTCGCGGGGCGCCGAGTCGTCCCCCGGCGGTGGTGGACTCCCATCGGGGTCGCCGCGCTGTGCAGCGTGATCCTCATCCTGCTGGCCGTCCCGGTTTTCGACCGGCCCGGAGCCCGAGACGACAACCACACCGTGCTGGACCGTAACTACCCGCTGGGCCTGTTGCTGTCGATTGCCGCCGTATGGGGTGCGGCATTGCTGTACACGATGGGTCGGGCCTACCTACCAGTTCGTGAAGATGACGTGGTTGAGCAGCAGGGCTCCGATCACATTGACGCCCAGCCACCACCTGTGGGACCGGACGGGTAACAGCGCCGGGGCAGCGGTCAGCCAGACCGCGAACGGTAACCAGATGCGTTCGACCTCCGCCTTGGACAGCATCGAGAGATCCGCGCACAGAATCGCGGCCAGCGCGGCGAGCACGAGCAGATGCAGTCCCGATCGGCGCTTGATCGCGGCGATGTCGAACACCCGACCGATGCCGGCCACACTACCGAGGCCGATTGCGCACACCACTGATGCCAGGTTCGCCCAGCTCCAGTACTGGAACGGCCGCTGGCTGGCGATACCTTGCCAATACCGTTGCTGGACAAGGGTGTAGCCGTCGAACCACCAGAAACCGGCGAGTGTGAACGTCGCCACCACGGCCAACGCCGCGACGGCGGCCGGCACCAGCGTACGTCGTGCGGCACGCCAGTCGGGCGAGCAGATCAGCACGGCCGCGGCCGGCAGCGCCATCAGCACCAGCCCGTAGCTGAGGTAAACCGACCATCCTGCGAGCAGACCTGCGGCCACGGCGGCCAGCGCCGGCCGCCGAACGGTCCCGCGGACCGCCAGAGCCAACAGCGCGATACCCCAGGCGGCAACTCCTGCGTAGTAGCCGTCGGCCGACACCGCGATCCAGATCGCCGTCGGCGCCACCGCCACGAACGGCGCAACCTTCCTCGCTGTCTGCTCGTCGTTCAAGGCCCGGACTGCCACGATCACCGCCGTTGCCGCACTGGAGCCGACAACAACACACAGCAGGCCCGCCCACGCACCGCCGCCCAGTCCAATCCGATCCAGCCAGACGAACGTCAATAGCGCACCCGGAGGGTGCCCGGATACGTGGGTGGTCCACGAGTCCGGCTGGAAATCAAGGATCCGTCCGGCGAAGCCACGCACCGCCGCCGGTATGTCGGTTATCGACCGAACCTGGCTCAAGTACTCGTCTTTGGTGGTCAGCCGGCCGGCGAAGCCGCGTTGCCAGCCGTCGATCATCGCCAGGGCGAACGCCCACGCGAACGACGTCGCCCACGTCGCCAGCGTCAGCGTTCGCCACGAAAGTCGCTGCGCCAGTGATTGACCCGACAGCACCGTGCCCAGGCCGATAAGAATGGCCGGTACGGTGCCCCAGCCGACGTGGGCGTTCCACCAGCCGAAGATCGGCGCCGCGTCGGCGAAAACTTTCTCGTCATGCGGATTCAGGTGGATTACCGGCGTGATGGTGCCCAGGTGCAGATGGGGCGTGAGGAATGCGGCGGCCACCAGAACTGTGCCCAGGGTGACCGTGAGCGCTTCGCGGCGACCGATCTTCACGACCCCCTAGCCTATGGGACCTGGCCCGACAGTGGGTCGTGTAACGCCTGCCGCGCGCTGAAACACCACACTGCGCAGGGACATTTGAATCAGCCCGTTAACCCCGAGGAGCTCGAATGATCACACGGTCCGCCGACGTCGACGTCGACGTCGAGGCGCTGCCGGTGCCTGGCTGGCGACTCAACTTCATCGCGGGTTTCGTTCCGCTTCTCGCCGGGCTGCTGATGCTCATGGCGACCTGGGTGGGCGTAGCCCGCCCCGATGCGCTCTGGTGGATCGGCACCGGCAACCTCGATTTCAGGTTTGGGGGCCTGTCTTCGGCGGGCCCCGACGCCGGCAGTTGGGTGGAGATCATCGGCTCCGTCGGCGGGGTGAACGTCGCCGCAGCCGCCGTCGCCGTCAGCGTCGTCGCCCGGTTCGGTTTACGCCCCGGCCATCGGTGGGCGTGGTGGTTCTTGCTGTTCAGCCTTCTGTGGGTCGGGGTGCACGATGCCGTCGTGGCGACATTGTTCTTCGCGCAGACAGGCGCACCGCTGATGCTGATGCCCTACACCTACTGTGCGCTGATGATTGCCGGCCTCGTTCGTTCGCGAAGAGCTGTGTTCGCCTAATGCCCCCAAAACCCCTAGACCATAAGGACATTGACATGACGACAACGAGTCACACTCCGATCAGCGACGAGGTCGCGTCCCT
>JBAXUD010000016.1:0-17966 GCA_037129875.1 Mycobacteriaceae bacterium | reverse complement strand
AACATCGCCGCCACCCGCGGCGCGGCATCGACGTTGACGGTGGCCAGCGACCAGATGCCGTTGTCCGCAGCGGCCAGGGCGCCCAGATCGTCGGCGAGGGCGATGCAGACATCGCTGCGCGGCGACCACAGCAGCACCACCACCGGCACCTCACCGGACCGGACCAGGACCTCGGCCTCGAGATTGGCCTCGGTGATCTCGACGCCCGCGACGCCACCGGCAGAGCCCTGCTGGGCGCGCTTTTTGAGACCGGCGAGATCCACCGCACCGGTCATCACCGGCGAGTTTCGCGGACGGGGACGAGTCACGCGATCAAGTCTGTCATGCCCGCACCCCGGCCCTGGTTCCGGTTGGCGCGCGCCAACCGGCGAAGCACCATGAATTCCGCGCGGCGGGAAGGAACAGCCCTACTTGACCAGCTCCAGCCGTGCGTATGACCAACATCACACGGCTCGGGTTCAGTGCGTTCAGCTAACTCGCAAGATCAGTGCGTCACCCTGACCTCCGGCGCCGCACAGTGCCGCCACCGCGTAGCCGGAACCGCGGCGCGACAACTCCAGGGCGGCATGAAGGGTGATACGCGCCCCGGACATCCCGATGGGGTGCCCCATGGCGATCGCTCCGCCACTGCGGTTCACCTTCTCCGGGTCGACCCCGAGTTCACGGGTCGACGCCAACGCCACCGCCGCGAAGGCTTCGTTGATCTCGATCACGTCGAGTTGGTCGACGGTGATGCCCTCCCGGGCGATGGCCTTCTTGATGGCGTTCGCCGGCTGGGACTGCAGGGTCGAATCCGGTCCGGCGACATTGCCGTGGGCGCCGATCTCGCACAGCCAGGTCAATCCCAGCTCCTGGGCCCTGGCCTTGTTCATGACCACCACGGCGCAGGCACCGTCGGAGATCTGGGAGGCCGAACCGGCGGTGATGGTGCCGTCCTTGCGGAACGCCGGACGCAGGCCGCTCAGCGATTCCGCGGTGGTGTTCGCCCGGATGCCCTCGTCTTCGGCGAACTCGAGGGGATCGCCCTTGCGTTGCGGAATCTGCAGCGGCACAACCTCATCGGCGAACACCCCGTCTTTCCAGGCCGCTGCCGCCTTCCGGTGCGATGTCGCGGCGAACTCGTCCTGCTCGGCCCGGGTGAACTTGTCGAAGTCGTTGCGCTGCTCGGTGAGCGCGCCCATCGCCTGGTCGGTGAAGACATCGTGCAGGCCGTCGTAGGCCATGTGGTCGCGCACCGTGACGTCGCCGTACTTATAGCCCGCCCGGCTGTCCATCAGCAGATGCGGAGCCTGCGACATCGATTCCTGACCGCCGGCCACGACAACGTCGAACTCCCCCGCCCGGATCAACTGGTCGGCCAGGGCGATGGCGTCGATACCGGACAGGCACATCTTGTTGATGGTCAGGGCGGGCACGTCCCAGCCGATGCCGGCGCCCACCGCGGACTGGCGGGCCGGCATCTGCCCGGCCCCCGCGGTGAGGACCTGCCCCATGATCACGTACCCGACCATCGAGGCCGGGACTCCGGCCTTCTCCAGGGCACCGCGGATGGCGATCGCGCCGAGGTCGGTGCCCGAGAAATCCTTCAGCGAACCCATCAGTCGCCCGATGGGCGTACGCGCCCCGGCAACGATCACCGATGTCGTCATTCCTGCCTCCTGCAGCCGTTGAGTAAGCGTGTCGCCAGCGTGTCGCGGACTGACTTTACGACTGGCTGACCAACCGCCCGGTTGACAGGTTACCGTTGCGTTATGACGACCGAGCACCTCGATGCCCGTCCGATGCTCGCCAGCGCACTGGTGACGGCGATTGACCACGTCGGCATCGCGGTGCCGGACCTCGACGCTGCCATTGCCTGGTACCACGACACCCTCGGGATGATCGTGGTGCACGAGGAGATCAACACCGATCAGGGCATTCGCGAGGCGATGCTGTCGGTGCGCGGCGCCCCCCGCGACGGCGCCCAGGTCCAGTTGATGGCGCCGCTGGACGACACCTGCACCATCGCGAAATTCATCGACAAGCGCGGCCCGGGTATCCAGCAGCTCGCCTACCGAGTCAGTGACCTCGACGCCCTCTCGGACCGGCTGCGCGCGCACGGCGTGCGGCTGCTCTACGACGCGCCTCGCCGCGGCACCGCCAACTCACGGATCAACTTCATCCATCCCAAGGACGCCGGCGGTGTGCTGGTGGAGCTCGTCGAGCACGCCGAGCACTGACCCTGGTGCAGATGAAGGGCACTAGACGGATCTAAGCCGAGGCGGTACCGGGCCCTCGATCAGTCGTCCTGTCGAGCCACCACACGACCATCATGTGCGGCACCGTGAGGGCGAGAAGAAGGCGCAGGATCTCCGCCACCGCCACCGTGGGATCTGGTGCGGTCACGGTGAGCCAGCCGAGTGCGACCACCGCAGCCACGGCGGCGATCGACGGCAATGCGGCGAGTCGGATCAGTCGCAGGACCGCCGCCTGATCCCGGCCCGTGCTCACCAGGGCCGCGCAGCCCGGCTCGACGGTGAGCATTCGCGCGCAATGACGTATCGCGTGCCAGCCACCGAACCACACGGCGAATGCGATCAGCGGCGGCGCGAGCGCACCCAGAGCGCCCACGAGCACGATGTCCGATGCAACCCGAGGGTGACCTGAGCGCAGCGAGGCGATAACCGCGACCAGCGCGGCTGCCAGCCAAATCACCACCAGGCCAATCTGCACAGGCTGACCGCCGAGCAACGGCGCAAGACCCGGCGAGATCGCAGCCGCCACCCCCTTGAGCTGATCGCCGGAACGGGCAAGTGGAAGAACCAGAGCGCCGGAGCCGGCGATCGCAATCGCCAAGGAGGGCACCCGCCCAGGCCGCCAACCGGTCAACTGACGGCAAACCTCGAGTTCGCCGAGACCGAAGTGCAGCACGCTCAGTGCCACGACCATGACCACTGCGATCAGCCCAGCCCACTGCATCAATGCCCACGCCGCGGCGGCCACGCAGACGTACACCACACCGATCAGCACCATGGGTCTGCCGCCGGATAGGCGCGCCGCCACCACCTGGTCGGCAGCACCGTGCGGCACTCCGAGCAGGAATCCCAGCCCTGCCACGACAAGTGCCACCGGCCCCGTGATCGCGGGCAGCCCGGCGAACTGGCCGCCCGCTATGACCACCGCACCCAGTATCAGCCATCGCGACCAGTTCGCGGCCACCCCGAGCGGGCCGGGAGCGGAACTGACCCGTGGCCCGACCGCGAACGATCCAACCGCAGGCGCCGGGGTAGAAGGCCAGCCGGAACCGTAGTCTGCGGTTCCCGTCATTGCGGCATCGTAACGCGAGACCGGCCGAGGGCGCGTACGCCGCGATCGCACAGACGAAACACGCTTAACCAGCTCAATTCACAGACGGACCGCTAGGACCACCTGCGGGTCGGGCTCCGGGTAGCCCGGTTTCTCCAGCACGGCGTATGCCAGTGCCGCCGGTCCGCACCATCGGCGTCGGTGACTCGCCACACCGCGACATGGGCTGTGCCGGAACGGATCTCGTGATCACACCCCGGGCACCGGTAGCTCTTGAGGGCCCGGGCGCCGGGAATCGGAGCCACCTCGTAGTCGTGGCCGTCCGGGCCGGCATCGATCCGGCGCATCAGAACAACCGGAACTCGTCGCTGTCCATGCCGCGCATCGAATCGTAATCCAGAGTCAGACAACGGATTCCGCGATCCTCAGCAAGCGTCTTGGCCTGCGGTTTGATTTGCTGGGCGGCAAACACGCCGGCCACCGGCGCCAGCAGGGTATCGCGGTTGAGCAACTCCAGGTAACGGGTCAGCTGCTCCACTCCGTCGATCTCGCCGCGCCGTTTGATCTCCACCGCCACCGAACGGCCGTCGGCGTCGCGGCACAGGATGTCCACCGGCCCGATCGCGGTCATGTACTCGCGGCGAACCAGGGTGTAGCCCGCCCCGAGCAGCTCGACGTGCTCGGCCAGCAACTCCTGCAGGTGCGCCTCGACCCCGTCCTTGACCAGACCCGGATCGGTGCCGAGTTCGTGGCTGGAGTCGTGCTCGATCTCATCGATGGTGATTCGCAGTTGCTCGCCGGACTTGTTCTCCACCAGCCACACCCGGCCATCGTCGGCCTCGGTGAGCCAACACGGCGGGCTCATCCAATTCAGCGGCTTGTAGGCCCGGTCGTCGGCGTGGATGCTCACCGAGCCATCGGCTTTGACCAATAGCAGCCGTCGCGCCGAGGGCAGATGGGCGGTAAGCCGGCCCAGGTAGTCGACGGTGCACTGGGCGATCACGAGTCGCACCGATTCAGCATAGGTGCCGGCCGCACCGATTCAGCACAGGTGCGAGCCGCACCGATTCAGGTCAAGCGGCGCGTAGCTGCAAACTAGGCTGACGCCACCATGAGTTCAGACCAGAGCGTGGCGCAGCGGCTGGGCCGCGTTCTGGAACACATCACCCGCCAAAGCGGACGGCTGTCCCGGACGCCGGTATTCGGTTCGTTGCTATTGGGCCGCGCCACCGAGAGTCCGGCGCGGCGGCGCACGCGGGTTCAGCTGATTCTCACCACGTTCATCGTGGCGATGAACATCGTCGGCATCGTGCTGGCATTCGTACTCGTCGCCGTGGCTTTCCCCGTTCCGAGCGTATTCACCGACGTGCCCTGGTGGCTGCCCGCCGTGGTCACCCCGCTCTTCATCGTCGGCGCGGTGCTGCTGGGCACCTGGTGGATTCACGCGCGGACCATCGACGATCTTCGGTGGGCCACCGAGGGCCGGCCACCCACGCCTGACGACCAGCGCAACACCGCCCTGACACCGTGGCGGATCGCCGTCACGCACCTGGTGTTGTGGGGTTCTGGCACCGTCCTGCTGACCATCCTTTATGGCATGTACGACACCGACTTCATTCCCCGGCTCGGGCTGGCGGTGAGCTTCTGCGGCGTGGTTGTGGCCACGACGAGTTATCTGGCCACCGAGTTCGCGTTGCGTCCGGTTGCCGCCGCCGCACTGGCCGCGGGGGATCCGCCCCACCGGCTGGCACCGGGCATCATGGGCCGGACCATGACGGTCTGGATGCTCAGTTCGGGCGTGCCGGTCATCGGTATCGGTCTCGTCGCGCTGTTCTCCCTGCTGCTGGGCAATCTCACCCAACGTCAGCTGGAAGTCGCCATCATCATCAGCTCGGTGATGACCCTCGTCGTCGGATTCCTGCTGATGTGGATCGTGGCCTGGCTCACCGCGACCCCGGTGCGGGTGGTGCGGGCGGCACTCAACCGCGTTGAGAAGGGCGACCTGTCCGCGAACGTGGTGGTCTTCGACGGGACCGAACTCGGGGAGCTGCAACGGGGCTTCAACTCCATGGTCGCCGGCCTGCGCGAGCGCGAGCAGGTCCGTGATCTGTTCGGCAAGCATGTGGGCCGCGAGGTCGCGGCCGCCGCCGAACAGCAGTTGCCCCGGCTCGGCGGGGAGGAGCGCCACGTCGCGGTGTTGTTCATCGACATCGTCGGATCCACCAAGCTGGTCACCAGCCGGCCACCCATCGACGTGGTCGAACTGCTCAACCGGTTCTTCGCCGTCATCGTCGAAGAGGTCGACACCCACCAGGGCCTGGTGAACAAGTTCGAGGGCGACGCCGCACTGGCGATCTTCGGCGCACCCGTGGCGCTGGACTGCCCCGAGGACCAGGTGTTGGGCGCCGTTCGGACGATCACCCGCCGGCTGCGCAACGAGGTCCCCGAGTGCCCGGCCCGGATCGGCGTGGCTTCGGGTCAAGTGGTGGCCGGCAACGTCGGCGCCAAAGAGCGTTTCGAGTACACGGTGATCGGCGAGCCGGTCAACGAGGCGGCCCGGCTGGCCGAACTCGCCCGTGACGAGCCGAGCCGGGCGCTGGCGTCGGCCGCCACCGTGGCGGCTGCATCGGAACGGGAACAACGGTTCTGGCGGCTCGGCAAGCCGGTCCGGCTGCGCGGGTACGACGAGCGCGTGCAGATCGCCAGCCTCATCGGTGGGCGTTAACCGGCCGGATTGGCCTGCTGCCATTGCCGGGCCGCCGCCACCGCATCCTCGAGGGTGCTGAACACGACGTCGTCGAACCCGCGGCCCGGGCGGATCACAGCGGCGTCCGGGTCCACCAGAAAGCCGCGCTTACCCGCACCGCTCAGCGTGGTGCTGAGGCCGGCCAGCAGCATCCGCGCCGGGTCGTTGATGGAGTCGACCCGGGTGACGTCGAGGATCGCCACCGAAAATCCATCGCTGTCGCGATCGACGGTGCGCAGCACCTTCTCCGCCCCGGCGAACATGAGATCGCCGTGCATCTCGTAGACCCGAACCCCCTCGGCCGCCTCGTAGACGGCGCGGATGGTGGCCCGCGACTCCCGGCTGACACAGAGGAAGTGCAGGCCGAGTCGCTCGGACAGCGCACGGCAGGCCAGCACCCCGCGCACGCTGTTGCCTCGGGCATCAAGCAACGGCGAGTAGACGCCGATGCCCAATTGGCCGGGCAACACTGCGGTAATCCCGCCGCCGACTCCGCTTTTCGCCGGCATTCCGACCGCGCTCACCCAGTCACCGGCGCCGTTGTACATGCCGCAGGTGACCATCACGCTCAGCGTGCGCTGCACCACCTTCGCACTGGTGACCCTGCGGCCGGTCTGCGGGTTGATGCCACCGCGGGCCAGGGTGGCGGCCATCCGGGCGAGGTCGACGCTGGTGACCTTCAGGGAACACTGCCGGAAGTACACGTCGAGCACATCGTCGGGATCGTCGAACACTCCGAAGCTGGTCAGCATGTAGGCGATCGCGCGGTTGCGGTTGCCGGTCTCCTTCTCCGAGCGGTACACGTCCTCGTCGAGTTCCAGCGGCCGACCGGCGCACGCGGAGTAGAACTCCTCAAGCGTGGCGAAGCGCTCGTCCGGGCTTGCACCGGGGATCAGCGACACCGCCGCGATGGCGCCGGCGTTGATCATCGGGTTCTTCGGAGTCTTGGTGTGCTCGTCGACGCTGATCTCGTTGAACGCGTCCCCGGACGGTTCCACGCCGATCTTGGCATCGACGGCATCGTGGCCCGCCAGATCGAGGGCTAAGGCGTAGGTGAATGGCTTGGAGATGGACTGGATGGTGAATTCGGTTCGGGCATCGCCGGATTCGTAGAGGAACCCGTCCGCCGAGGACAGCGTCAGCCCGAACCCCGTCGGGTCCACCCTGGTCAGCTCAGGAATGTAGTCGGCCAGTGCGCCGTCGTCGACGCAGGCGTATTCAGCCACCAACTCGTCGAGGTAGCGCTGGACCAGATCGGCCATCGTCGGTCAGGTCGCGCAGATCTCAGCGACCTGCAGTGGCGTCGCGACGGATCCGCTCGTCATAGCCCGCCCGCGCGCCGGTGTCCAGACTGCGCAGCACCCGCTGCCGGGTGAGCCTGCCGCGAATGGCCCCGACCATCCTGTCCGGAATCAGTGCGGCCACGGCCTCATAGCTGCGCATCCATCCCGGCACCGCGACGATCGCGGGGCGGCTCCGGCAGGTCGCGACGATGGCCGCGGCGATGTCCTCGGGGTCGACGGTGGGAAGCATTCCGCCGAGTTTGACCCCCGACACCAGATCGGTGCGCACCGCCGACGGCAGCACGGTGGTCACCGTGACTCCGGTGCCGGCGACTTCGTCGCGCAGTGCCTCGCTGAAACCGATCACCGCGTGCTTGGTCGCGCAGTAGGTGGCCAGGCCGGCGGCCGGCAGCTCACCCAGATAGGACGCGACGTTGACGATGTGCCCGGATCCGCGCTCCAGCATGCCGGGCAACACCAGTTTGGTTGCCCGCAGCACCCCGTTGAGGTTGACGTCCACGATCGCATCGGTGACGGCGTCGGACTCATCGACGAACCGGCCCGCAGGCATGATGCCGGCGTTGTTGACCAGGACCTGCAGCGGTGGCTGCACCCCGGCCAGGAACTCGGTGAGGGATTCCCGCGACCGGACATCGACCGGGCCGCCGGTGCAGCCGAGTTCGTCCGCGGCGGTCTTGGCCAGATCACCGTCGAGATCGCCGATGAACACCTTTGCACCCTCGGCCAGGAACGCCCGGGCGGTGGCATAGCCGATTCCCCGGGCCGCACCGGTGATGACGACCGATGACCCGGGTAGGGCGATGGGGTTGGGCATGGGGTCAGCCTCCTGTATTGGCGCGCATCATCGGACAGCCCTTCGGGCGTTCGACGACCGGCGCGGTTGCCCGCCGTTCTTCGGCCCGGCGGGCCAGCACGGCGGGATCGAGCGAGTAGCGGTCGGCATCCCAGTCTCCCTCAGCGAACCGCGCCGCCATCACCTGTGCGCGGGCGGCGCACGACGAGACCAGCGCCCGCAAAAGTCCGGGTTTGTGCAATGCATTGGGCACGAACCCGCTGAAGTGGATGAGGCCGTCCGCGTAGGCGTAGCTGCCGAAACCGTATCCGGTCGGCGCCGCTGTGAGATCGGCGGCGTTGAGCGACAGCGCCAATGTGATGCCGTCGGACTCGGATGTGTCGACCGGGAAGCTCTGCAGCACCAGCAGACCGTTGCCGTAGAGCGGATGGGACTGGTCGCCGAGGATGCGGCACTGCGAGGTCTTGTCGCCGAAGGGGAACTCGGCCGAGAAACGCCGGCCGTCGGCAGAGGCGGACACCACCGGCGGCCCGGGGTTGTCAACCGCGTCGCGGAACTCTGCATCCGTCCAGGCGCACGGCTCATCCCCGGACCTGACGAAAACCCCTGCGGCGGAAGCTATCCCGGTGGAGACGGGACGGTTTCCGATCTCCGGGTGCTCACTGGTGGCCGGCAGCGCCCCGGTCGCCTCCGCCAGTATCGGGGCCAGTAGCCGGGCCTCGGTGAGCTGGGTCACCCCGGCCGCCGCCAGCAGGAACCGCAGCCAGTCGCTGTTGTCGTCGGTCACCCGGACCAGCGACCACAGGTCCAGCCGGCGGGCGGCGACGTCGTAGACCGGGCCGGCCATCGAGGCGGCACGCATCGGAAGGGAGTTGATCGCCTCCAGCGCGGTCTCGGTCAGGTCCAGCTCACGAAGCAACTCGGTCCGCACACACACCAGGTATCCGAATTCGCCGTCGGGCCCGGTCTCCTGGCCGAGGAATTCGACGGTCTGCGCGTACTGGTCGGCCCACCAGGTGAATCCGGTCGGCAGTAGATAGGACCATTGCTCGTCGATCGGGAGTTGTTGTTTGTAGAGCCAGTCGATGGTCTCTTCGGCGATGTTCACAGGGCGTCACGATCCAGGGGTGGGTAGGCGTTCGGGGTGCAGCATTTCGGCATCCCGAAGCTGTTCGGGAATTCCGAAGGCGTCGACCAGGGTCTCGGCATGCGGGCGCAGGTTACGGCAGCGTTCGTTGATCCCGTTGGTCACTGCCCGGGCCCGTTCGGTCGACAGTAGCCGGTGCTCGAGGAAGAACGCCTTGTCGCCCTCGATCACGTTCAGCGCGTAGAGGTCGCAGAGCAGTTCCAGGATGTGGCGGGCATCAGCGTCCTCGCAGCTGTCAATGCCTGCGATGAACGCCTCCAGCACAGTGCGGTCGATGTGGGCGCGAGCGGTGTGCATCACGTGGTCCTGCACGGAGTTGAAGGCATCGAAGGCCGACATCGTCTTGGCCCTGCGCTGCAATCGGCGTGCGAGCGAGGAGAGCAGGTACTGTTCGCGGTCTTCGAACATCTTGGCCTGGGTACCGCGGTTGAAGAGGCTGCCCTCCTCGTCGTTGTCCTGCCGGCTGTCGAGGATTCTCTGCATGATCTGCTCGGCCGCGGTTCTTCGCGACACCCGCTCACCGGCGTAGTTGGCGGCGAAGCGGACCCACTCGAACGGGCTCATGCCCTTGATGTCGTCGTTGTACTCGGTGAGCAGATGCTTGGACACCAGCTGCAGCAGGACGTGGTTATCGCCCTCGAAGGTGGTGAACACGTCGGTGTCGGCACGCAGTTCGACCAGACGGTTCTCGGCCAGGTAGCCCGCCCCGCCGCAGGCCTCCCGGGCCTCCTGGATCGCCGCGCTGGCGTGCCAGGTGCTGACCACCTTCAGGCCTGCCGCATGCGCCTCGAGCTCCCGCTGCACCTCCATGTCGCGGACCGCGGCGGTTTCCTGATCGTGCATGGTGGAGACCAGCTGGTTCTGGGCGAACTGCAACGCGTAGGACTGCGCGACATAGGGCAGTAACCGGCGCTGATGCACCAGGTAGTCCATGATCGGGACCTCGCGGTCCTCACCGGGAGCCTTGAACTGCCTGCGCTGCAACGCATATCGCACCGCGATGTCGAGCGCCACCCGGGCCGCCTGTGCGGCGCTGCCGCCGACGGTGACACGGCCCCGCACCAGCGTGCCCAGCATCGTGAAGAAGCGCCGGTTGGAGTTCTCGATCTCCGACGAGTAGGTCCCGTCGGGAGCGACGTCGGCGAACTTGTTCAGCAGGTTCTCCCGGGGGACCCGCACCTGGTCGAACATGATCCGGCCGTTGTCGACACCCGGCAGTCCGCCCTTGTAGTCGCAGTCGGACGTGGTCACGCCGGGCAGATCGTCGCCGTTCTCATCCCGGATCGGAACCACGATGCAGTGCACGCCGTGGTTCTCGCCCCGGGTGATCAGCTGTGCGAAGACGGCCGCGACGGTCGCGCTCTCGGCCGCCCCGCCGAGGTAATCCTTGCGGGAGGTCGGGGTCGGCGAATGTATGACGAACTCTTCGGTGTCCGGGTCGTAGGTGGCGGTGGTTTCCAGGTTCTGGACGTCGCTGCCGTGGCCGGTTTCGGTCATCGCGAAGCAGCCCAGTAGGTCGAGGGTGATCAGGGGCCGCACATAGGCCTCGTGGTGCCGTTCGGTGCCGAGGTTCTCCACCGCCCCGCCGAACAGGCCCCACAGCACGCCGGCCTTGACCATCAGCGACAGATCCGACATCGCCAGCATCTCGATCTTGGTGACCGCCGCGCCGGCGTTGCCGGTTCCGCCGCGCTCCTTCTGGAAGCCGTCCTCAGCCTGCCCGGCCCCCGCGATGATCTTCAACTGTGCATTGACCCGGGCGCGGGCGACGTCCTTGGTCGGGGTGAAGTGCGGCCGGAAGATCTCCAGCGAGAGCTTCTCGCGGATCATGGTCTTGGTCTCGCGCCAGCGTCCATCGAGAGCCCGCTGGAGATGCTCGCTAGTAGTGGTGGTCATCCCCCGTTAATAGCCCAACACGTCGGTGCAGCATGGGGTTTCGAGCCAAGACGTCACAGCAAGCGTCGACCTAGACGGTTCCGGTGGACTTCACCTGCAGCCCGAACAGGTCGACGCCGTGTGGCAGCGGCTTGCCCGGGTCCAAATGGACCCCGCTAACCGACAGCGGACCGGCCTTGATGAGGTTCGCCATCACCGCTTGGCCGAGGAAGACCGAAATGCCCGCACCCGGGCAGTTCTGCGGTCCGTGACTGAAGAAGTTGAACGACCAGTCCTGTCCCGCGCTGCCACTGACCCACTCCCCGGGGGAGAACTTGTCGGCATAGGGGATGCGGTCCCGGTTGCGGTGGTTGAACACGTTGTAGATCAACAACTGCCGGCCTTCGGGTAGCACCGCACCGCTGGGGAATTCGACATCGCGATGGGCTACCTTGACCAGCAGTCCGACCGTCGGCCAGAGTCGCATCGCCTCCAGCAGGCAGCCACCCAGGTACTCCAGCGACGCGACGCCGGACGCTGTGCTGAGGTCGGCATCGGCGACCTCGCGGCGGGCTTCCCGCTGTTGCTCCGGGTGGGTGGCCAGCACCGCTAGGGCCCGCAGAACGTTGGCCGCCTGATTGGCCTTGAGGGCGAACATCCAGTGCACCATCTGCCCCGCGGCACCCCCGGGTGGGGTCGGTGCGCCGGGGACCTCCGAGGCCAGGCTGCCCGGCTCGGCCTTGTCGATGTACCGCTGGATCCTGGAAATGAACTCCGGATACTGCGGACCCGGCTCACCGGGCATCTTGTTGCCCTGCGACATGAGCTCACCGAGCAGATCGGTGATGGTGGTGTCGTCTGCGGCGCTGTCACCGAGGACGACGCGCCGGATCATGCGCAGGAAAGCCGCGTCGATGTCCTGCCAGTGGATCGGCTTTCCCGCCAGTTCCCGAGCCGAGTCCGCGGCGATCCCGACCCACGACGTGGCCAACGGATGCAACGGCTGGTCGGGTTTGCACACAGCGTCGGCGAACTGCCGACGCTGTGCCCAGAGGTCACCCCGCGAGATCGTCAAGGCGTCCGGCTGGAACGCGGCCATCCCCTTCACCTTCGGCTCCGGGTCGGAGGCGAAGGGATCCGGGGAGCCGCCCAGCACGAACTTCAGATCGTCGGGATGGGTGATCAGCAGCGCCTCGTCCGTGGCCACACGGACATAGAACGGCCCGGGTCCGTGGCGCTTCACCAAGCCCTCGACCAACTGATAACCCAGGTGGTCGGTGCCCAGCCGGGAAGCGATCTTTACCGGCAACTCCCGTTTGCTGAACAGGCCCTGAACGATGTTGGGCACACCGATCTGGGCGGTGAAGCGGATACCTTCAAGTGCCGATGCGTGGGGAAAGTCCTTTGCCACAGGTCCCTTAGCCCCAGGGCACGTAGGCGCGAACGGTATCGGCCAGCTGGACGATACGGTTCGGCTTGTCCGGCGCCGGCGCCCCGAGCTTGGGCCACGGTGCGAAGACCCGCTCGACCCCCTCGAGTGCAGGGGTCAGCTCCGGATAGTGACGCAGGATGACGTCCTTCATCGAGGTGTTGTTCACCCAGTCGAAGCCGACCCCGGTGTAGACGTCCGCGTTGAAGTCGGTCGTGAAGAACCGGTCGCTCTTCAACCGGCGCGACGCCATCAGGATGAACACGCGGAAAGCGGTGTCGGAGAAGCCGAAGCCCTTCGGTGGCTGCTCAGCCTGCATACCGATCTGGGTGTCCACCAGGTCGACGTCGCCACCGTAGATCTCGTTGATCTCCTTGGCCCACGCCTTATTAGGCGTGATCTCGTCGATGCTCCGGCGCCGCGGCATGTTCATCGCCTCGCGGAAATCGTTGTACCGAGGCACGCCACGCTCGCGGTCGCGAACCAGGTCCAACGTCGCCAGGTCGGTGATCTGGCCGTCCAAACGCTCCAGCTTGCGCAGCGCGTTCGGGTAGTTGTGCAAGCAGATCGCGCCCGCGCTGGCCATAGTCATCGAGTACCACAGGTCACCCATCTCCATGCTGTGCATGAAGTCACGGGTGTACTTGCCCTGGATCTCGGTGAAGGTGGTGTTGCGCAGGTGCTCACCGGACTCCAGGGAGAACCAGTTCCAGTCGTCCGGGATCAGCGGATGCAACCGGTACACGGTGACGAACTCCTCAGTGAGCGAGAACGGCGCGGAGTGGTGGTCGACCGGCGAGCCGACGATGCCCGAGAGAGCCTCGCTGTCGCCGACGCGGCCGATCTTGTCCTTGAAGGTCTCACCCAGTGCGCCGTACCAATTGGCGTTCATGCCGATCTGCAGCGCCGGGTGGCGCAGCACGCAGGTCGTCCACTCCACGGTGTGGATCTTGGCGATCAGCGCCGAGACGACGAGAACGGCGGTCTGGTACAAACGCTGGTCGTTGAAGCTCGGGTAGGCCTTCTTCAACGCGTCGCAGACGGCATTGTGTTCGAGGGCGAACAGCGTGTGCAGCAAGCCGACGCCGGTCCAGTAGTTCTCCTCGAACCCGGTGAGGTCGATGCCCTGGTTATGCGCACTCTTGGGCAGCCGGCCGTCATCCTGGACCTTGACCTTGCCGTCGGTGAAGGTGCGGACCTCGGACTGCTTCTCCTTGCCGCTGCCGTAGATCTGCGAGCCGTCCCACCAGTGCGTCTCGGTGTTGGCGAAGACCGGTGCCGGCTGACCGTCGACGATCTCCTTGCCGTTCATCGGGATGGTCCGGCGGATCTGCATCGGGTTCTGCGGGAAGTCATCGCTGGCGCCCAACGGGATGTCGATCACCTTGTCCGGATCACCGTTGCCGTGGAAGAACCAGTTGTGGTTCTCGAACTGGATCCACGCCGCAGCCAGGGAGTTGATGATGCCGGCCGGCTTGAACGAGTCGCGGGCCATGAGCTTGCGGCTGATCAGACGCGGATCCGGATCAAGCAGCTTCTTGGTGTGGGTAATGGTCATGGACGGCGGCGCGTTGCGGCCGAAACCGGTGCCGGCCGCACCCATCCACGGGTCGGACAAGTCGTTGAACGTTCCGTCAGGAGTGCGGCCCTGTATGGCTTCCTCGCTCGGCGCACCGAGATCGGTGGTGGGCCGGATGCCCTCGCCCTCGAAGAGACTCTCCTCGCGCATTTTGTCTCGCACGCTTGCCAGCGCGTGCACCTGCATGATCAACGACGGATGCTCGTACCACTGCTTGTCGCTCACTATTCGGCCCCTCGGACGTTGTTGTGTTGGTAGGTGGACTCAGGGATTCAGCGCGGCATGCGCAGCGCGAAGTAGCCGATCTTGTTATAGCCAGAATCGGTCTTGAACAGGATCTTGCCGAGGTAGACGCTGGGCACCAGCTCGACGAGCTCGTCGCGAACACTGCGGATGATCAGCTTCGGGTTCTTCTCGATGTCGGCGTAGTCGATCACCATGACGTCGACGTCGGGATCTTCCTTGCCGGGCTCGACGTAGGTCTTGAAGTCGAACGCCAGCTTGCCGTCGATGTGGTCTTTCATCGAGTACAGCGGCCACAGCAGCTTGCCGACCAGACCGGTGCTCTTGGTCAGGCGGTTGTCGCCCTTGGCGGTCTGATTATCGAACCGCTTGCCCTGCCACGGCATCCACAACGATGTGATTGCGCGCACGACGGCGTCGAACTTCGGGTTGGTGGTGGTCATCACCAGCATGCCCTCGGTGGCGCCATGCAGATCGGTCGGCGCCGTACCCAGCCGGAACAGCTCATTGAGGTCGGCGTCAGCACCGGTGGAGTCGCTGGATGCCCGCTTGGACAGCTCGTCGATCCAGCCCCACGTCGAGTCGGCCGCCCCTTCGGGATGCGCCTTCACCGAATCACGCAGCCACTCCAACTTGCCAGCCACGCCGGGAACAACGGTGTCGGGTTCCTTGGCCATAAGAATTCCTCCTCGAAGTTGCTTCTCGCGTAAAGCAGACGTGCAGGGATCTTATTGGGCCGGACGAGCTTCCCGCAGGATTTCGGGCCGCAATCGGACAATCGGCATCGGAATTTCCTGGCCGGTGTGAAAAACCGCAGTTGCCGACCAGCGCCCTGACTATCCGAACGGCGGATCGCCGACACCGGCGATCATGTGCGTGCCCCAGGGCGTCTGCTCGACCACCCGCGCCCCTGCGGTGTGGCCGTCGATCGTCAGCGTCATCCCGGCCGAGCGCCCGGCCGGCAGCGCCTCAAACAGCGTCCCATGCCAGTGATAGCGCCCGTCAATAGCATCGAGATGCCCGGTCAGCCGAACGCGGCTCGGGAAAGAGCGTTCACCGACGGTGACCGTCGCCGGGCCGTCGTAAAGATCATCGGGCCCGGGCTGGGCGCCGGTGAGATAGAAGCTCGGTTCAACCGGTTGGGGGCGCCACCGGTGCAGGACCACGGTGCCCCTCGCCTCGATCCGAGCGGCGCCCGACCGCTCGATGAGGCGCAGACAACGGGTGACGTAGCGCGCCTCCCGGCGAGCGTCCAGTCCGGGGATGCGGAAATAGTTCGGGATGCCGTGGCCGGCGATGACCGGGCTTGTCGAGGGCCGGGCGTCCACCACGATCGCAGCGGTGGCAGTCGCGCCGTCGGACGCGGTCACCGTCCAGGTCTCCGTGTCGTTGTCGAACCGCGCCGACGCTTTGTCGGTCAGCACGTCGGTCAGTACGACGCACTGCGCCACGCCCAATCCCGCCGGCGCCGCGGCGCCGATCACGATGACGCTCACAGAAATCCGGCCCTGCGCCACATCCACCGGCTGAGCCGGCCCATCAGTCCGACCTCCTCGAAGAAGGAGCCGAGGGGGGCGAAGGACTCCCGGCACTTCTGCCGGAAATGGGGGTTGGCCCGGGCGATCTGCTGCATCTGTTCACCGTCCAATCCGGCCCGGTTGTAATACACCGGGAGGGTGAACAGCATCCGGTAGAACGGGCCACCGATACCGTGCACGTTCGCCATCAGGACCTTGCGGTACCACGGCATGGCCGGTGCCAACTTGCGCAGGCCCTCGCGGGCGAACTGAATGTGGCGGGCCTCCTCGGTGACGTGAATCCGCATCAGCCGCCGCACGATCGGCTGCAGCTCGGGGTCATCGAGGATCTGGCGTTGCAACGCGTCGAATACCTCCTCGCCGACGAGTGCTGCACCCCATAGCAGTGGACCGCGGAAGGTGAACGGCAAGGCGTTGATGATCATCCGCTGCAAGAGACTGGGCCGCACCGGGATCCCGCCGACGCGATCGATCGTCTTTCCGAACATCACCATGTGCCGGGTCTCGTCCCCCAGTTCGGTGAGCATGTACTGAGTGGCCCTGGCGGTGGGATTGGCGTGCATGACGCTGCGGAGCAACGCCTGATTGAGGATGTTCTCGAACCAGATCCCGGCCGACAGCATGTTCACCAGCTGCTGGCGCGACAGTTCCCGCTGCTGGTCGCGGGTCATCGCGTCCCACTGAGGTGTGCCGTACAGGGTGACCATCTGTGGAGGAAGGAAGAACTTGTCCGGATCCAGCGGGGCATCCCAGTCGATGTCGACGACGGGGTCGTAGGACTTCTTGATCGAACCGTTGAGCAGACGCTCGGAGAATTCCTCCCGGGTGCGCCCCCGGGTGGCGGCGGACGACATCGACGTGGTCACCAGAGAACACCCTTCACATCGGCGGGCAGTATCTGTGACGCTAGGTCCGCCCCGGCGCGATGTCAATACCGTCGGTACCGGATACCTGAGGTTCGGGAAACTTGCTCGTCGGCGCTGCCTGGCCACCCTGACCGTGCTGTGGAAGCATCGGACTATGACGTGGTTGCACTACCGGACTGTTGACAGTCCCGTCGGCTCCCTCACCCTGGCGGGCGTCGGCTCGACGCTGATGCACCTGCGAATGACCGACCAGACCCACGAACCGGATCGGTCCGGGTGGCAGTCGGCCGATGCCGGGGCCTTCGCTGACGTCGTCGAGCAACTCGACGCGTACTTCGCCGGCTCGCTGACCGAGTTCGACGTCGACCTTCGCCTGGACGGCACGGAATTCCAGCGCCGGGTATGGACGGCGCTGCGCACCATCCCCTACGGCGAGACCCGCTCCTACGGCGAGGTCGCCGCCCAGATCGGCTCACCCGGCGCCTCGCGGGCGGTCGGGTTGGCCAATGGACGCAACCCGATCGGCATCATCGTGCCCTGTCACCGGGTCGTCGGCTCGACGGGCGGGCTGACCGGTTACGGAGGCGGTATCGACCGCAAGCGGACCCTCCTGGCCCTCGAGAGAGATCCAGTTCCGGCGTTGTTCGAGTAGAGGCGGAACCTGTCATGACCGAATTCAGCGCCGAGGGATTGCGGGATTTCAACAGCCGCATCGTGGCGGAGTTCCGCGCCAACAGCGGCAAGGTCGGTCCGCCGTTCGAAGGTGCAACCCTGCTGCTGCTCACGACGACGGGCGCAAAGTCGGGCCAGCCCCGGCTGGCGCCGCTGGCCTATCTGCAGATCGACGACATGATGGTGATCGTCGGCTCGAAGGCCGGCTCCGACACCAATCCTGACTGGGTCCACAATCTGCGCGCCAATCCGCGCGCACGGATCGAGGTCGGCACCGGCGCCTACGACGTCGTCGCGAGCGAATTGCCGCTCGACGAACGCAATGAGGTTTATCAGAGGATTGTCGCCGCGGCGCCGGGATTCGGCGAATATCAGGAGAAGACGAATCGGGTTATTCCGCTATTCGAACTCAAGCGCGTCTGACATTTGTTTTAGATATGCCTGAGCCCCCCAATTTGTGGTTGGGGGGCTCAGGGTTAATGTGTGTTC
>JBAXUD010000159.1:0-7209 GCA_037129875.1 Mycobacteriaceae bacterium | reverse complement strand
GGGTGGGGTAGGGCACCACGAGGAAGTCCTTGGCGCGGCGCTCCCGAAGCCGTCCGCCCTCGGCGAACTCCGACACGAGATCGACCCGGTCGCCCTCGGTCAGCCCGAGAGCCGCCACGTCGGCGGGGTTGACGAAGACAACCCGACGACCCCCGCTGACGCCCCGGTAGCGATCGTCGAGGCCGTAGATCGTCGTGTTGTACTGGTCGTGACTGCGCAGGGTCTGCAACACCAGCCTGCCGGGCGGTACCGGCACCCATTGCAGCGGCTCGATCACGAAGTTGGCTTTGCCGGTGCTGGTGGGGAATTCGCGGGAATCGCGAGGCGGGTGCGGGAGCTGAAAGCCATCCGGTGCGCGCACCCGGCGGTTGAAGTCCGCGCATCCCGGGACCACTGCGGCGATCTCGTCCCGGATGCTGTCGTAGTCGGCGGCGAAACGCTCCCACGGCACCGGATGTGCGGGCCCGAGCAGCTGGCGGGCCAGTTGGCAGATGATCGCCACCTCGCTGCGCACCTCGGTGCTTGGCGGGTTCAGGCTGCCCCGCGACAGGTGCACCATCGACATCGAGTCCTCCACCGAAACCACCTGTTTGCGCCCGTGCGCGACATCGCGATCCGTCCGGCCCAGGGTCGGCAGGATCAGCGCGGTGGCGCCGTGCACCACATGGCTGCGATTGAGCTTGGTCGACACCTGCACTGTCAACGCGCACTTGCGCAGCGCGGCCTCGGTGACCTCGGTATCGGGAGTGGCGGAGGCGAAATTGCCGCCCATGCCGACGAACACCGACGTCCGCCCGTC
The DNA here is from genome assembly GCA_037129875.1 of Mycobacteriaceae bacterium. Taxonomy (GTDB): domain Bacteria; phylum Actinomycetota; class Actinomycetes; order Mycobacteriales; family Mycobacteriaceae; genus Mycobacterium. Next base: position 6,410 of record JBAXUD010000159.1, on the reverse strand, counting down.
CCGCATCGCCCGGATCGCGTTGACGGTGTCGTAACCGTGATGGCGTGGGGTGGTGATGCCGAACCGCGAGTCAAGATCTGCCAGAAAGGATTCCGGCACCTTCTCCCAGATGCCCATGGTCCGGTCGCCTTGCACATTGGAGTGGCCGCGCACGGGACAAACGCCGGCGCCCGGCTTGCCGATCATGCCGCGCAGCAGCAGCACATTGGTGAGCTCGGCGATGGTCGCCACGGCGTGGGTGTGCTGTGTCAGGCCCATCGCCCAGCACACGACCGTGCGTTGGGAGGCGGCCATCATCTGCGCGACGCGATCCAGTTGCCCGGCCGAGATTCCGGTGGCCGCCAGCACCGTCTCGATCTCGCAGGCGCGTGCCGTGGCGGCGTATTCATCGAAGCCACAGCAGAATTCGGTGATGAAGTCCCGGTCGAGGACCGCGCCGGGCGCCCGGTCGTCGGCCTCAAGCAGCAGCTTGCCCACGCCGCGGAAAAGGGCCATGTCGCCGCCGAGGCGGATCTGGACGAACTCGTCGGCGATCGGCACGCCGCGGCCGGCGACGCCGCGCGCCGTCTGTGGATCTTTGAACCGGATCAGCCCGGCCTCGGGCAGTGGATTGACCGCAATGATCTTCGCGCCGTTGGCTTTCGCCTTCTCCAGCACCGACAGCATCCGGGGATGATTGGTCCCCGGGTTCTGCCCGGCGATCACGATCAGATCGGCGGTGGCGACGTCCTCGACGGTCACCGATCCCTTGCCTACGCCAATCGCCTCGGTCAGCGCGGTTCCCGAGGACTCGTGGCACATGTTGGAGCAGTCCGGAAGATTGTTGGTGCCGAAACTGCGGACCAGCAGTTGATAGAGGAACGCCGCCTCGTTGCTGGTGCGTCCGGAGGTATAGAACACCGCTTCGTCGGGGCTGCTCAGCGCCTGTAGGTGCTCGGCGACGAGGCGGAACGCCTCGTCCCAGCCGATCGGGCGGTAGTGGTCGTCGCCGGGCCGAAGCACCATCGGATGGGCGAGTCGGCCCTGCTGGGACAGCCAGTACTCCGGGCGCGACGACAACTCCGGCACCGAATGGCGGGCGAAGAACTCCGGGCCCACGACCCGGCGGGTGGCTTCCTCGGCGACGGCCTTGGCGCCGTTCTCACAGAACTCCGCGCGTTTGCGGCCGCCCGGTTCCTCCGGCCAGGCGCAGCCGGGGCAGTCGAACCCGTCGCGTTGATTGACCCGCGCCAGGGTCTTGACGGTCCGGACCAGGCCCATCTGCGCCACGCTGCGCCGCAGCGCCACCAGAACGGCGGGCACACCGGCGGCGGAGCGGCCAGGACGTCCGATGTCGATCGCTCGCTCGTCGTAGCCGACGTTGAAGTCGCGGGCATCTTCCATGGGTGCCAATCTAGGCCACCTGAAAGTGACCGAGATCTCAGCGTTTCCAGGGTGGCCGCATTACGCCGTTGACAACGACGTAACAAGTTCGCCATCGAAGCTCCCTAGCTTGAAACGGTCATACGTCCACTGCCCAGTGGTGCGTAATCGGGGCATGTCGAGAGGAACTCACCATGAGCGGGAACGCGGTTCGCCTGCAGGCGATCAACAAGGTCGAGGCCTACGTGCCTCCGGCGATCAGCTTCGATCCCGCCGAGGCGCCCGGCGAGATATTCGGCGCCAACGTCTTCACCTTGGCCGAGATGCGGCTGCGGCTGCCGAAGTCGGTATACAAGTCGGTCGTCGCCACGATCGAGAAGGGCGCCAAGCTGGATTCGGCGGTCGCCGACTCCGTCGCCTCGGTGATGAAGGACTGGGCGTTGTCGAGGGGCGCGACCCACTACGCGCATGTCTTCTACCCGATGACCGGCCTGACCGCCGAGAAGCACGACAGCTTCCTGGAACCGGTCTCCGACGGCCAGACGCTGGCCGAGTTCGCCGGCAAGACTCTTATTCAGGGCGAGCCGGACGCCTCCAGCTTCCCCTCCGGTGGGCTGCGCAGCACCTTCGAGGCTCGCGGCTACACGGGCTGGGACGTCACCAGTCCGGCCTACATCCTGGAGAACCCGAACGGCAACACCCTGTGCATCCCGACGGTGTTCGTCTCGATGACCGGCGAGGCGCTGGACTACAAGACGCCGCTGCTGCGCAGCCAGCAGGCGATGGGCGCCCAGGCCGAGCGCATCCTGAAGTTGTTCGGGCACAAAGATTTCGACCACATCGTGTCGTTCTGCGGGCCCGAGCAGGAGTACTTCCTGATCGACCGGCACTTCTTCCTGGCGCGTCCGGACCTGATCAACGCGGGCCGCACGCTGTTCGGCTCCAAGCCGCCCAAGGGCCAGGAGTTCGACGACCACTACTTCGGGTCCATCCCCGAGCGGGTGCTCGGGTTCATGATGGACACCGAGCGCGAACTGTTCAAACTCGGCATCCCGGCCAAGACCCGGCATAACGAGGTCGCGCCCGGCCAGTTCGAGATCGCCCCGATGTTCGAGCGGGCCAATATCGCCGCGGACCACCAGCAACTGCTCATGACCATCTTCAAAACCATCGCCAAGAAGCACGGCATGGAATGCCTGTTCCACGAGAAGCCGTTCGCCGGGGTCAACGGGTCCGGCAAGCATGTGAACTTCTCAATGGGCAACGCCCAGTTCGGCAGCCTTCTGGTACCCGGTGACACACCGCATGAGAACGCCCAGTTCCTGGTGTTCTGCGCCGCGGTGATCCGCGCGGTGCACAAGTTCAGCGGGTTGTTGCGGGTGTCGGTGGCCTCGGCGACCAACGATCACCGCCTCGGTGCCAACGAGGCCCCGCCGGCGATCATCTCGATCTTCCTCGGTGATCAGCTCGCCGATGTCTTCGAGCAGATCGCCAAAGGCGCGGCCACCTCGTCAAAGGGCAAGGGCACCATGATCATCGGTGTCGACACCCTGCCGCATCTGCCCACCGACCCGGGCGACCGCAACCGCACCAGCCCATTCGCCTTCACCGGCAACCGCTTCGAGTTCCGCGCGCCGGGCTCCGGGCAGACCATCAACGTGCCGATGATCGTCCTGAACACGATCATGGCCGACTCGCTGGACTACCTCGCCACTGCTCTGGAGAGTGCGGTCGCCGGCGGCGCGGACTTCGACGCAGCGGTGCAGAAGTTGCTCACCGACGTCATCACCGAGCACGGCGCGGTGGTGTTCAACGGCGACGGGTATTCGGACAACTGGCAGGTCGAGGCGGCCCAGCGGGGACTGCCCAACCTGAAGACCACCCTCGACGCGATCCCCGAACTGATCAAGCCGGAGTCGATCGAGCTGTTCGAGCGCTACGGCGTGTTCAACGAGCGTGAACTGTACAGCCGCTACGAGGTGCGGTTGGAGCAGTACGCACTGACCATCGCGGTGGAAGCCAAACTCGCGCTGGAGATCGGTTCGACGGTGATCCTGCCGGCGGCAATCCGTTATCAGACCGAATTGGCGCAGAATGTGGCCACCATGAAGGCCGCCGGATTCCCCGCCGAGATGTCGTTGCTGGGGCAGGTTTCCACCCCGATCGCGGATCTCACTTCAGCGCTGTCCGGTCTCAAGGCGGCGCTGGCGGCTCACGTCGAGGGAAGCTTCGACGAAGCGCTGCACGCCCGCGACACGCTGCTGCCCGCCATGGACGCAGTCCGGGCCGCCGCCGATGCGCTGGAAGGCATCGTGTCCGACGACCTGTGGCCGCTGCCGACGTATCAGGAGATGCTCTTCATCCTCTGACCAAGTCGCACTGCCGCCGTGGACCTGACTTCTTAAGATTGGGTGACGGCCGATGGTGACCAACGACACATCTGGGCGCCACGCAGACCCAGCTCATCGCCACGACCTGTGGCGATGAGCTGGGTGCGGCGGCGTGTCCGCGTGGGGGGCGGGCGTTGCCTACCTGAGAAAATGCAATAATCGGGAGCGCGGCCGGCAGTAATTCCGCCGTGAATCCAACGAAAGGCTCCCGACGTGGGTCTGAACGGCAGCAACGGCGCTGCGCAGAACCGTCAGAAAATCGAAAAGGTCGTCATCAGGTTCGCCGGGGACTCCGGCGACGGGATGCAGCTCACTGGTGACCGGTTCACCTCCGATGCGGCGTTGTTCGGCAACGACCTTGCGACGCAACCTAACTACCCGGCCGAGATCCGCGCGCCCCAGGGGACGCTGCCCGGCGTTTCGTCGTTTCAGATTCAGATCGCCGACTACGACGTCCTCACCGCGGGAGACCGCCCGGACGTCCTGGTCGCGATGAACCCCGCGGCGCTGAAGGCCAACCTGCCCGACCTGCCCCGCGGCGGCATGGTGATCGCCAACTCCGACGAGTTCACCAAGCGCAACCTGGCCAAGGTGGGCTATCTCAGCAGCCCGCTGGAAACCGGGGAGTTGTCCGAATTCGTCGTGCATGCCGTCCCGATGACCACGCTGACCCTCGGCGCGGTGGAGACGATCGGCGCAACGAAGAAGGACGGCGAGCGAGCCAAGAACATGTTCGCCCTCGGACTTCTGTGCTGGATGTACGGGCGGCCGATCGAAACCAACGAGGTCTTCGTCCGGGAGAAATTCGCCCGCAAGCCCGAGATCGCCGAGGCCAATGTGCTGGCGCTGCGGGCGGGCTGGAACTACGGGGAGACCACCGAGGCCTTCGCGACCACTTATGAGGTGGCTCCGGCCAAGCTGGCGCCGGGGGAGTACCGGCAAATCTCTGGCAACACCGCGTTGGCCTACGGGATCGTCGCGGCCGGCCAACTGGCCGATATCCAGGTGCTGCTCGGCAGCTATCCGATCACCCCGGCCTCGGACATCCTGCACGAGTTGTCCAAGCACAAGAACTTCAACGTGATGACCTTTCAGGCCGAGGACGAGATCGCCGGTATCGGCGCCGCCCTGGGCGCGTCCTACGGCGGAGCCCTGGGCGTGACGAGCACGTCCGGCCCGGGCGTTTCGCTCAAGTCCGAGTTCATCGGTCTGGCCGTGATGACCGAACTGCCGCTGGTGGTCATCGATGTGCAGCGCGGCGGACCATCCACCGGTCTGCCGACCAAGACCGAGCAGGCCGATCTGCTGCAGGCGATGTTCGGCCGCAATGGCGAGTCGCCGGTCGCGGTGCTGGCGCCCTGCTCCCCATCGGACTGCTTCGACATCGCGGTGGAGGCGGCCCGCATCGCCCTGACCTACCGCACCCCGGTCATCCTGCTCTCTGATGGGGCGATCGCCAACGGCTCGGAACCCTGGCGAATCCCTGATGCCGGCTCCTTCGAACCCATCGTCACCGACTTCGCTTCGGCAGGAACCGATTTCGCGCCTTACGCGCGTGACCCGCAGACCCTTGCCCGGCAGTTCGCAGTGCCCGGCACGCCGGGGCTCGAGCACCGCATCGGCGGACTGGAGAAGGCCAACGGCTCCGGCGATATCTCCTACGACGGCGGCAACCACGATCAGATGGTCCGGCTGCGTCAGGCCAAGATCGACGGCATCGCCGTGCCCGACCTCGACGTCGACGACCCCACCGGCGACGCCGAACTCCTCATCCTCGGCTGGGGCAGTTCGTTCGGGCCGATCGGCGAGGCGTGCCGGCGGGTCCGCCGCCGCGGCGTCAAGGTCGCGCACGCCCAGATTCGGCACCTCAATCCGCTGCCGGGGAACCTCGGCGACGTTCTGCGGCGCTACTCCCGCGTGGTGCTGCCGGAGATGAACCTCGGCCAGTTGGCGTTGCTGCTGCGCGGCAGATACCTGGTGGACGTGCAGTCGGTTACCAAGGTGGCCGGCAGGGCGTTCCGGGCCGACGAAATCGAAGGCATCATCGACGCGGCTTTCGACGGCACGCTGGCCGACATCGAAACCGACAAAGCCAAATTCGCCCGACTCACCGCCGCCACCGTCGGTGCCGCAGCGGACGTGGAAGCAGGAGTGCGTTCATGACGGATCTGATCGGGGTCGAACTCGGCGTCACGCCGTCCAAGACCGACGGGGTGCCCGCCACGGATCAGCCGCAGAAGTCCAAGGACTTCACCAGCGACCAGGAGGTGCGCTGGTGCCCGGGGTGCGGCGACTACGTCATCCTCAATACGATCCGCAACTTCCTGCCGGAGTTGGGACTGCGGCGGGAGAACATCGCGTTCGTCAGCGGGATCGGCTGCTCAAGTCGGTTCCCGTATTACCTGGAGACCTACGGATTCCACTCCATCCACGGCCGCGCCCCGACCATCGCGACCGGTCTGGCACTGGCTCGCCCCGACCTGTCGGTGTGGGTGGTCACCGGTGACGGCGACGCGCTGTCCATCGGCGGCAACCACCTGATCCATGCCCTGCGGCGCAACGTGAACATCACCATTCTGCTGTTCAACAACCGCATCTACGGGCTGACCAAGGGTCAGTACTCACCGACCTCGGAGGTCGGCAAGATCACCAAGTCCA
>JBAXUD010000158.1:0-7218 GCA_037129875.1 Mycobacteriaceae bacterium | reverse complement strand
CTGGCCGACGTCCCCGCCACCGAGGTGATCAGCCGCGCGGTGGTGATGCTGATGAGTGCCGCCGCCGAGAAGCTCGGACTGGCCTCCCCCGATCCCGACGACAGCGAATACCGCGACCTCGACGAAGCACGCCGACTGATCACCGCACTGGCCGGGCTGCTGGACGGCTCCGCCCAGTACCTGGGACCCCACGCCGCGCCTATGCGGGACGGCCTGCGCAGCCTTCAGCGGGCCTTCCAGGAGAGCAGCGCGGCCCCCGACGCGCCCGGCTCCGGCCCGGGCGAAAAATACACCGGTCCCATTTATTAGGACTGGCCGACTGTTCATTAGGACTGGCCGACAGCGCCCGCAGTGGCCGGTAACGGAATATTCTGGCGGCCTATGACGGTCATGACCCCGCGGGCCCGAACCCGGACCCGATTGCACTGGGTGCCCGCCGCCGCCGCCTGGTTCTTCGGCATCATCGCGACGGCGGCACTGCTGTCCAGCGTCTCGACGACGGTCCGGCACCTCACTAAGGTGCCGCGCGAATTCATCGACCGCTACCTGTTCAACTTTCCCGACACCAGCTTCGCGTGGGCCTTCGCGCTGGCCGTGATGGCCGGGGCGCTGGGCGCCCGCAAGCGCATCGCCTGGTGGGTGCTGATCGGAAACCTGGTTCTGGCCATCACCTTCGACATCTCGGCGCTGACCCAGCGGGACGGCAGCCGATGGGAGGACGTCGGCGAAGTCCTCGGCCTGACCTTCCACATCGCCGCGATCCTGGTGCTGCTTCTGGCCTACAACGAGTTCTGGGCCAGGGTCCGCCGCGGTGCGCTGTTCAAGGCCGCCGCAGTGCTGGTTGCCGGCAACGTGATCGGCATCCTGCTGGCCTGGGGTCTGCTGCACGTTTTCCCCGGCTCGCTTCAGCCTGACGACCGGCTGGGATATGCGATCAACCGGGTTAGCGGCTTCGCCGTCGCAACACCGGACTTCTTCGTCGGCAAGCCTAACGTGCTACTCAACGCCCTGTTCGGCCTGTTCGGCGCACTGGCTTTGATGGCCACGGCGGTAGTCCTGTTCCAGTCCCAGCGCGCCGAGAACGCCCTGACCGCCGAGGACGAGTCCGCGATCCGCGGCCTGCTGGAGGTCTGGGGCAAACACGATTCGCTCGGCTATTTCGCCACCCGCCGGGACAAGTCGGTGATCTTCGCCCCTAACGGGCGCGCCGCCCTCACCTACCGAGTCGAGGTTGGCGTCTGCCTGGCCAGCGGCGACCCGATCGGTGATCCCCGCGCGTGGCCCGCGGCCATCGCCGCTTGGCTTCAGCGGTGCAGCGAGTACGGGTGGACGCCGGGGGTCATGGGCGCGAGTTCCACCGGGGCGCAGGCGTATCGGGAAGCCGGACTCAACGCTCTGCAGCTCGGCGACGAAGCGATCCTCTACCCCGACAAGTTCCATCTCTCGGGTGCCGATATGCGCGGGGTGCGCCAGGCGGTGACCCGGGCCCGACGGGCCGGGCTGACGGTCCGGATGCGGCGGCATCGGGACCTCAGCGCCGAGGAGATGGCGGCGGCGGTGGCCCGCGCCGACGCCTGGCGCGACACCGAGACCGAGCGCGGCTTCTCGATGGCCCTGGGCCGGCTGGGCGACGGCGCCGACGGCGACTGCCTGCTTGTCGAGGCCGTCGAGGGCGGCGACGGCGACGGCGACGGGGCGACGGTCACCGGGATGCTCTCGTTCGTGCCGTGGGGCGCGGGCGGGTTGTCGCTGGACCTCATGCGCCGATCGCCGCAGTCGCCCAACGGGACTGTCGAGTTGATGGTCAGCGATCTGCTGCAGCACGCCGACACCATTGGGGTGAACCGGGTTTCGCTGAACTTCGCCATGTTCCGGTCGGCATTCGAGGAAGGCGCCCGCCTCGGTGCCGGGCCGGTAGCCCGGCTGTGGCGCGCGCTGCTGGTGTTCTTCTCGCGGTGGTGGCAGTTGGAGACGCTGTATCGGTCCAATATGAAGTACCAGCCCAGCTGGGTGCCTCGCTACGCCTGTTACGACGATGCCCGACTGATTCCCCGAGTCGGGGTGGCATCGGTGATCGCCGAGGGATTCCTCGTCTTGCCGTTCTCCCGACGGGACCGGCAGCACACCGGCCACCACCCCGCGGTGCCGCTGGTGACCACGGCCCTGCCGGCCCCCGACGCCGCTGTGGTGGCCCCGTCCGCCGCGCACTCCGACGCCGAACACCATCGCCTGCCCGAGCAGGTACGGGTGCGGATGGCCAAGCTGAAGGAGCTGCACGAGCAGGGCATCGACCCGTATCCCGTCGGCCGGCAGCCGTCCCACACGGTGGCCGGCGCGGTGGCCGCCGCCGACGGAACCGATGTCACGGTATCCGGGCGGGTGCTGCGGACCCGCGACTACGGCGGGGTGACGTTCGCGACGCTGCGCGACTGGTCCGGCGATGTGCAACTGCTGCTCGACACGTCCGCCCTGGACAGCGGAGCTGCAGATTTCGCGGCCGTCGACCTCGGCGACCTCGTCGAAGTCGACGGCCACATGGGTTACAGCAAGAACGGCACCCGTTCGGTTCTGGTCTGCCGATGGCGCCTGCTGGGCAAATGCCTGCGGCCGCTGCCCGACAAATGGAAGGGCCTGACCGATCCCGAGGCCAGGGTTCGGGCCCGCTACGTCGACCTCGCCATCAACCCGGCGGCCCGCGATCTCATCCGGGCCCGCAGCGACATCCTGCGCTCCATCCGCGACACCCTCTTCGCCAAGGGATTCCTGGAGGTGGAGACGCCGATCCTGCAGCAGATCCATGGCGGGGCCAATGCCCGGCCGTTCCGGACCCACATCAATGCCTACGACCTGGACCTGTACCTGCGCATCGCCCCGGAGCTCTATCTCAAGCGGCTGTGCGTGGGCGGGGTGGAGCGGGTTTTCGAGCTCGGCCGGGCGTTCCGCAACGAAGGCGTGGACTTCAGCCACAACCCCGAGTTCACCCTCTTGGAGGCTTACCAGGCGCATGCCGACTATCTGACCTGGATCGACGGCTGCCGCGAGCTCATCCAGAACGCGGCGACGGCGGCCAACGGCGCCGCGGTGGTGATGCGGCCCGGCCCGAACAGCAGCGACGGCGACCCTTTAGAGCCCGTCGACATCTCCGGCCGGTGGACGGTGAAGACCGTCCACGACGCGGTGTCCGAAGCCCTCGGTGAGTCCGTCGACCCCGAAACCGACCTGGGCACGCTGCGCCGGTTGTGCGATCGGGCCGGCATCCCCTATCTGAGCCACTGGGATGCCGGCGCGGTGGTGCTCGAGATGTACGAGCGCCTGGTGGAGGAAAGCACCCAGGAACCGACCTTCTACACCGACTTCCCCACGTCGGTCTCGCCGCTGACCCGGCCCCACCGCAGCCGGCCGGGTGTCGCCGAGCGCTGGGACCTGGTGGCCTGGGGCGTCGAGTTGGGCACCGCATACAGCGAACTGACCGATCCCGTCGAGCAGCGCCGTCGGCTTCAGCAACAGTCCATGCTGGCGGCCGGCGGCGATCCGGAGGCGATGGAGCTCGACGAGGATTTCCTGCAAGCCATGGAGTACGCCATGCCTCCGACCGGCGGTCTGGGTGTGGGCGTCGACCGGGTCGTCATGCTCATCACCGGCCGCAGTATCAGGGAGACTCTGCCCTTCCCGCTGGCCAAGCCGCGCTAGTCTGGAGTCGGGCGCGACGCGCCGCGAACAGCGATTTTCAGCAAACGTCCAGGAAGCTAGGTCACGATGGTAGGCGTGACACCATCAACGACGATGGCCGAATCAACGACGATGGCCGAATCAACGACGACGGCCGATGCCTCATTATTGGCGGCGCCCTTCGGGCTGTTCCGCGATCACGTCTCGCTGATGCACGGTTGGCTCCCGATCGCCGCGCAGATCGTCGCCGGGATTCTGCTGATGCTGGCCATCGGACGGCGCAACCGTCGTTGGCACCTGGTGTCGCTGCCCACTGCGGCAGCGCTGGGTCTGGCGCTGGCCGGGGTGACCTACTGGTCCATCTTCTCCAACGGTCTGTCGGGCGAACCTGCACCGCCGCCATTGTGGGTCTGGGTGACGCTGACCGGACTGGCCGCCGGAGTCGCCGTTCTGGGCTGGCGTTCGGCCGCGCGGTGGAGGCGCACCGCCTCGCTGCTGGCCGTGCCGATGTCGGCGCTGTGCGTCGGGCTGATGCTGAACCTGTGGGTCGGCTACTTCCCCACCGTCCAGACCGCCTGGGGTCAGTTGACCGACGGTCCGCTACCCGGAGAGACCGACACCGCCACCGTCGCGAAAATGGTTGCGAACAGAACTGTTCCGGCCAAGGGCAAGGTGGTGCCGGTGAACATCACCGGTGCATCGAAGTTCAAGCACCGCGGCGAATTGGTGTATCTGCCGCCTGCCTATTTCGCCAGCAACCCACCGCCCGCACTACCGACGGTCATGATGATCGGCGGTCAGTTCAACACCGCAGCGGACTGGATCCGAGCGGCCAATGCGGTGGGCACCATCGACGATTTCGCGGCGCGCAACGGCGGCAACGCGCCGGTGTTCGTCTTCGCCGACTCAGGCGGGGCGTTCAACAACGACACCGAATGCGTCAATGGCGTGCGGGGCAATGCCGCCGACCATCTCACCCGGGACGTGGTGCCCTACATGGTCGAGCATTTCCGGGTCAGCGACGATCCGGCGCACTGGGCGGTCGCCGGCTGGTCCTCCGGCGGCACCTGCGCACTCAACCTGACCGTGAAGTACCCCGATCTTTTCAGGACCTTCGTCAACATCGACGGCGACTACGCCCCGAACGCCGGCACGAAGGCCCAGACGATCGAGCGACTGTTCGGCGGCGACGCCGGCGCGTACGACGAGTGGAATCCGGCCACCGTGATCGAGCGACATGGTAATTATGAAGGTGTCGCAGGCTGGCTCGCGGTCTCCGAGCCGAGCACCGTCGCCGCTATCTCGGGCGCAGCACTTCAGGATGAGCCGAAGGAGCGCGCTCCGGAGAGCAATCCCACGGCCGCGGCCCGCGCGCTGTGCCGCCTCGGCAGCGAGTACGGAATCGACTGCGCCGTGGTGCCGGCCGGCGGAAAGCACGACTGGCCCTTCGCCGCAAAGGCTTTCGCCGCAGCGTTGCCCTGGCTCGCCTGGCAGATCGACACCCCCGAGGCCGCCGAGGTGGCGTTGCCGGGAACGTCGGCGCAGCCCGACGGTGTGACGATCGCCGCCCAGGAGCGGCCCGGCGGTATCCCCTCCCACAAGCCCGCCGGAGTACGGTGAGCCCCATGGCCGAGGACCCCGCACCGCAGTCGACGACGACCCCGGCCGGCCCGGAGCCGGCGGTCAAGCCGGCAAGCGCCCAGAGCCCTGCAGCCTCGGTGCTGCCACCCGTTCCCGGCCCGGTACTCGACACCGGCTACACGCCGGCAGGTGTGCCGACACTGGAAGGCGTCCGGGAGAAGATCGAAACCCGGTTCGGAACAGCTTTGGGGGCAACCGAACTGGCCGAGGAGACCCCCGAGGGCAAGACCGCCGCCCACCAGTTCGAGGTCCTGCATAAGGCGGCCGAAGACAAGCTCGAGGAGATCCGGGCCTCGATGCGCAAGTCCGACTGAGACTGCCCTTCGCAGTTATCCGACCGGCCGCCTATCCCACCGGCGGGCAGTAGTGAATACTCTTGCCGCGCTCCTGCACCGGAGGCAGGTTGCGCGCCGGCGTGTGCACCAGGGGCGCGTCGGCGGGCGCCCGGCCCTCGGCGCGGTCCCAGCCGCCGCGCGCGCGTGGATGCATCTTCTGGCGGCGCGGCACGAACTTGAACGCCAGGTTGACAGCCCGGCCGAACAGCCAGTGCAGCCGTGCGTCATGCTCCGACCAGGAGTAGTCCATCAGTTCACGCACCGACTCGTCGTAGAGACCGACGGTCAGCCACACCACCAGGGGCTCCAGGACTTTGAGCTGCTGCGCCCACATCCAATCCGGAACCCATTGCAGCGACGGGTGTTTCGGCATGCTGGAAAGATCGAGCACGGCCCGCGCGGCCCAGGTGTTCTCCAGTACCTCCCGGCACATCCGGTCCCAGTAGAGGCAGAAGTCCTCCCAGGTCTCGGGCACCGGTCCCATGCTCATCCCGTACATGCGGTACCAGGTGACGTGCTCGTCGAACAGTTGCCGTTTCTGATCCTCGGTCAGGCCGTCTCCGAAGTGTTCCGCGGTCAGGATGGTGCCCATGAAGAACGTCGCGTGAGCCCAATAGAAGACGTCGGGATTCAGCGCGCTGTAGCGCCTGCCCTGATCGTCGACGCCCGTGATGCCGATGTGGTAGTCGCGCACCTCCGCGCCCGTCTGCGGCGCCCGATCGCCGTCGAAGACGACACCGCCGATCGGGTATAGCGAGCGGAACAACCGGGGAAGGCGTTCGGTGAAGAAGATCGAGTGGTCTTTGACGGCCGCGCCGAGTTGGGGATGCATGTTCTGCATCGACCCCGCCCACGGGCCCTGCAGCAGTCCGCGCCAGTCGCCGAACAGCTTCCAGGTCAACGAATCCGGACCCAGGGGGGCCACGGTTGGATCCGGGCTCATCAGGCGCTCACCTTCCGCCGGCGACCTGTCCGCCTGGGCGCCGGGGCTTCCAGCAGTTCGGCCAGGAACGTGCCGGTGTAGCTGTCCGGGCTGGCTGCCACCTCCTCCGGCGTACCCTCAGCCACCACCGTCCCACCGCCGGCGCCGCCCTCGGGCCCCATGTCGACGACCCAGTCCGAGGTCTTGATGACATCGAGGTTGTGCTCGATGACGATCACCGAATTGCCTTTGTCGACAAGGCTGTTGATCACCCTCAACAGTTTGCGGATGTCCTCGAAATGCAGCCCGGTGGTCGGCTCGTCGAGGATGTACACCGTCCGTCCGGTGGACCGTTTCTGGAGTTCGGCGGCAAGCTTCACCCGCTGCGCCTCACCGCCGGACAGTGTGGGTGCGGGCTGGCCGAGGCGCACGTAACCGAGGCCGACGTCGACGAGAGTCTTCAGGTAGCGGTGGATGCTGCTGATCGGCTCGAAGAACTCCGCGCCGTCCTCGATGGACATGTCCAGCACTTGCGAGATCGTCTTGCCTTTGTAGTGGACCTCGAGGGTCTCCCGGTTGTAGCGGGCGCCGTTGCAGACCTCGCAGGGCACGTAGACGTCGGGCAGGAAGTTCATCTCGATCTTGATGGTG
>JBAXUD010000157.1:0-7220 GCA_037129875.1 Mycobacteriaceae bacterium | reverse complement strand
GGTCGTCAGCCGCGGTGGGCAGGTCCTTGTAGGAGTGCACGGCCATGTCCACCCTTCCGTCGGCGATCGCCTCGCGCAGTGCTGCGGTGAACACCCCGACCCCGATCTCGGCGACCGGCGCACCTGAGCGGTCGCCCTCGGTGCTGATGATCACCAGCTCGGCCGGGTGACCGCGGACGATCAGATCGTCGCGGATGGTGCCGGCCTGGGTTGTGGCCAGCAGGCTGCCCCGGGTGCCGATGCGGATCACCGCAGTCTCGGCCACTTCAACGGCCATCGGTCAAGCCGGCGATGATCCGTTCGTAAACGTCCTTGACGATCGGGAACTGCGGACTCTGCTCGACGATGAACCTACCTTCGAGCAAAACGTTCCGGACGTAGTCATACAACGGACTCGTGGGGTCGTTCTGGATCTTCTTGGCGCCCCACAAGTGGTAGAAGTTGTCATCCAGCTCGCCGTCGATGACCCAGGGGTCCAGATCCATATCCAGGGGGCTGAAGTAGTCGGACGCCCACAGCGCTTTGACCACAGCTCGCGTTCGCAACGGTTTGTTATCGAATTTCTTCCACTTGTAGGCCAAAGCCGCTAAAAGCCATTGCTCCACGAGGATTTGTGGGGCCACCAGCGAAGGCAGGTTGTACGGGCTCTCTGTTGCGTACATCAACGTGCCGGGAGAATCGAGAACGAAGTCGAAGTAGCGCTCTACGTAATCGAGTTTGAAGTCCTCGTTGAAAATACCAATGGTGGCGCAGTTCATCGGCAGGGTCCCCCGGAAGGACCGAATCATCTCGTCGCCCCACTGGAACCCCGGAGGGCCAACGATCTCGTAGGGGTTCGGGTATTGGGTGCTGGCCTCGCGGTGGAGGTAGAGCAGGTCGCAATCGTTGTAGGTCGAAAGTGGTTTATGGAGCACCAAGTCGGCGTCGAAGATGACGAACGGCGCGTGCAGTTTGTGCATCGCCCAGATCTTCGGCGAAGCCCAGAAGCCCTCAGCGATCCGGTCACGCGGATAGTCGTCGTGGAAATCATTGATCACCTCGTCGTACAAACCGGTCAACTGCCAGTCGTCGTAGTACTTCAGGGTGTGCTCGTCGGTGATCAGAACCAGCGGAATATCAGGGTTTTTCGTCTTGTGGTTGATACACGAATACATGTGCGTCAGCAATTCGAACCTGCGCCGGTCGATATCGGTTTCCAAAGTGCCGTATCCCGCGTGCAGTTGCACGCGGCGGGTTGGAGAAACGGCCTCCGTCCGCATGATGTAGACGTGATAGGCCTTCATCAAGATTTATTGCCCGGCAGCGGGAACTCACCCGCAGCCACTGCATCGACGGCCTGCGGATCGAGTTCGAACAGCTCGCGCAGCGCCTCGGCGTAGGTCTCGGCGCCCGGTGCGCCGGCCAGTTGCTTCACTCGAACCGTCGGGGCGTGCAGCAATTTGTCGACCACCCGGCGTACGGCCCGGGCGACCTCGTCACGCTGGGCCTCGTCGAGCCCCGGCAACCGGTTCTCCAACCGAAGCAGCTCGGCCTCGACCACCTCGGCGGCCCGCTGCCGCAATGCGGCCACCGTGGGCGCCACCTCGGCCATCCGCTGGCTGGCCAGGTAGGCGGCAACCTCCGCGGCGACGATATGCCGGGCGGCATCGGCGTCGGCGGCCGCTGCGCGGGCCGAGGGCTCGCGCTGTACGCGGTCCATATCGACTACCGACACCCCCGGCAAGCCGGCGACCGCGGGGTCGATATCGCGCGGCATGCCCAGGTCGCACATCACCAGTGGTTCGGCTAACTCGTCGCGCTTGACTGCTGCCAGCGCATGATGCACATCGGCCAGCGTGACAACCGGCCGCACCGCGCCGGTACAGCTGACCACCAGATCGGCGCCGGCCAGAGCGGCGGGCAGATCATCGAGCGTCATCGCCCGGGCTTGCACACCCTGTCCGGCGATGATCTCGGCCAGTCTCTGGGCCCTGGGAAGCGATCTGTTGACGACGTTGATCTGACCGACGCCGGCCCGAATCAGGTGCGCGGCCGTCAGGCTGCCCATCGAACCCGCGCCGATCACCGTGGCGGTCCGCCCGGCCAGAGCTGTGTACGACGGCCCCAATTCGGGGCGATACAGCCGCTCGGCGGCGATGTGCAGGGCGACCGACACCACGCTGCCGCCGGCTGCGTCTATGGAGGTCTCGTTGTGCACCCGCTTACCGACCGAAAGCGCGCGCTGAGACAGATCGTGCAGGACCCGCCCGACGGTGCGGTTGGTCTCGGCGGTGGCGTAGGCGCGGCGTACCTGGCCGAGGACCTGCTGCTCCCCGACCACGGCGCTATCCAGGCCGCTGGCGACGGCGAACAGGTGCTCGACGGCCGCCTCGCTGTAGCGGACGTAGGCGTGCTTGGTGAGATCGCCCATCGACAAGCCGGAATGGTCGGCGAGCACCTCGCCGATGGCCTGCAGTCCGCCGTGGAAGGCCTCCACGACCGCGTACACCTCGACCCGGTTGCAGGTCGAGAGCATCATGGCCTCGGTCACCAGGGGCGACTGCAGTAATTGCTGTACCAGCTTGATCTGGTCGGACTCCTCGGTGGACAGCTGTTCGAGGACAGAGACCGGAGCGCTGCGGTGGGACACCCCGAACAACAGGACGCTCACGGCACGTTCACCTGGCTTGCTCCCTTGCGCGGGCGGATGCTGGAGGATTCAGCAGTATTCCGGGAGAAAAACTACTCCCAACGGTAGTAGATCCGCAGCTTGGCGGCCAAATCGCTGACACCGGTAAAAGGTGACGTCAGCTCTCAGGCGCTTCGCCGTTTGAGGTCGGAACGCAAGCGGTCCTCGTCGACATCCCAGTAGCTGTGCTCGCGACCGTCGAGCAGCACCACCGGGAGCCGGTCGCCGAACTCTGCCCGCAGCGCGCCGTCGCCGGCGGCCGCCGCAGCGTCGACGTCGGTACTGGACAGGTCGAATCCCAGTTCGGCGGCCAGTTCTGCCAGTCGGCCATGGACTCGCTCACAAATGCCGCACCCGGCCCGGGTGAGCAATTCAACATGTGCCCGATTCATCACCGGTTAGTGTCGCACCCCTCGATAGGGTGGGTGTCGTGGGTTCCGACCATGAACTGCCAGGCCGAGAGGCCGGAGAGGCCAGCGCGCAGCGCGCGGTCGACGGCTTGCTGGCTGAGCAGGCCGAAGCAGTGGCTCCCGGCGCACCCGAATCGCCCGCGCCGGCGCCTCCGCCGGTGGACCTGACCGCCGCGGCTTTCTTCGACGTCGACAACACCCTGGTGCAGGGCTCCTCACTGGTGCACTTCGGCCGCGGCCTGGCCGCCCGCAAGTACTTCCGCTACAGCGAGGTGTGGAAGTTCATCTACGCCCAGGCCAAGTTCCAGGTGACGGGCCGGGAGAACAGCGAGGACGTCGCCGAGGGCAGGCGCAAGGCGCTGGCCTTCATCGAGGGCCGCACCACCTCCGAACTCAGCACGCTGGGCGAGGAGATCTACGACGAGATCATCGCCGACAAGATCTGGGCAGGCACCCGGGCGCTGGCCCAGATGCACCTCGACGCCGGCCAGCAGGTGTGGCTGGTCACCGCAACGCCCTACGAACTGGCCGAGATCATCGCCAGGCGGCAGGGGTTGACCGGTGCGCTGGGCACCGTCGCGGAGTCGGTCGACGGGGTGTTCACCGGCCGTCTGGTCGGCGACATCCTGCACGGCCTGGGCAAGGCGCACGCCGTGCGCGCTCTGGCGGCACGTGAGGGCCTGAACCTCAAACGCTGCACGGCCTACTCCGACAGCATCAACGACGTCCCGATGCTGTCCTTGGTGGGCACCGCCGTTGCCATCAACCCCGACGGCGACCTTCGCGAGTTGGCCCGGGAAAAAGGCTGGGAAATCAGGGACTTCCGCACCGCCCGCAAGGCAGCCAAGATCGGCGTGCCCTCGGCGCTGGCGATCGGGGCGGTCGGCGGGGCGGTCGCCGCAGCCGTCTCGCGGCGTCACGAGCACGAATAGCGCCCTTGCCCCCTTGCTAAGCTCGGCCAATGTCCTTCGCCAGCGACATCATCGGAACGCACTACCGTTATCCCGATTACTACCTGGTAGGGCGGGAGAAGATCCGCGAGTACGCCAAGGCCATCCAGTCCGACGACCCGTTGCACTACAGCGTGGAGGCCGCCCAGGCCGCCGGTTACCCCAACGTCGTCGCACCGCTGACCTTCATCGCGATCCCGGGGCGCCAGGTGCAACTGGACATCTTCCGCAACTTCGATGTCGGCATCAATCTCGCCCGGGTCATCCACCGCGACCAGAAGATCACCTATCACCGGCCCATCTGTGCCGGTGACAAGTTGTACTTCGACTCCTGGCTGGAATCGGTGGTGGAGTCATTCGGCGCCGTCATCAGCACGCTTCGCACCGAGATCACCGATGAGGACGGCAAGCCGGTGATGACGACCCTGGTCACGATGCTCGGCGAATCCGCCGGCGCCGAGGAGGACAACGCACAGGTGGCGGCCATCGCCGCGGCGGCAATGGGCCGGCAGCGCTAATCAACCCAGAAACATATTGCGCCGCTGGCTCAACAAGCCGAACAGCGTCTGCTGGATGGTCTCGCGCACCTGGTCGGTGATCTCAAAGGTGACCATCGGGTCGTCGGCGGCATGCTCGTCGTAACCGCTGGTGTCAATGGGTGCGCCGAAGGCGATATGCCACTTGGACGGCAGCGGGATCAAACCGGCCGGACCCGCCAGCGGGAACAGCGGCGTGATCGGGAAGTACGGCACCCCGAGCACCCGCGCCAGCAGCTTGACGTCGGCCACCATCGGGTAGATCTCCTCGGATCCCACGATCGAGCACGGGATGATCGGCGCCTTGGCGCGCAGCGCAGCCGAGACGAAGCCGCCACGGCCGAAGCGCTGCAGCTTGTAGCGGTCCCGGAACGGCTTGCCCAGACCCTTGTAACCCTCGGGGAAGACCGCGGTCAGCTCGCCACCGGCCAACAAGCGGTTGGCGTCGGTCGAGCAGGCCATGGTGTGGCCGGCCTTGCGGGCGATGGGTCCGAACACCGGCATGTCGAACGCCATATCGGCGACCAACAGGCGCAGGTTGCGATGGGCGGGGTGATGATCGTGCACCGCGACGGACAGCATCGGGCCGTCGAACGGCAGCGTGCCCGCATGGTTCGCGACCACCAGGCCCGCCCCGGTCGCGGGCAGATTCTCGATCCCGCTGACCTCGACCCGGAACCACTTGTCGTAGAAGAACCTCAGCGCGGGAAGCACTACGGCGTCGTTGTATTCGGGATCGAAGCCGAACTCGTCGACGCTGTACTCGCCGGTCAGCCGCTTACGCAGGAAGTCGGCCAGTCCAGCGATGCGGGTGACGAGATCGCTGGGCTCCGGCTCGCCGGACCGGCGCTGGTCGAACTCACGGATGACGGCCTCGATGTTCTCGGTTGAGTCCGGGGTCGGCCCGGCCGAGGGGTGCCTGCGGCGTGCGGAGTTCACCCGTCGGGCACGGCCGGAATCGGCATGCAGGGGAATGACTTTCGCCTTCTCGCCAGACACCCCTAAACCCCCAGCCTCTCCAGTGCGCCGCCCCATCGCTGCGCCAGTGCGATCGCGGCGCCCTCCGCTGAGCGTACCCAGTCCGGGTCGACGATAGGCGTCAGCCCCCGGCCTCTGACGAAGTCGTCGAATGCCTGCAACGTGGTCCACTTCGGCTCGAAACCGAGTTCCGCGCGCATCCGGGTGGTGTCCATCACGCGGCCGTAGCAGAGGTAGTCAAGCTGGTCGCGGCTTACCTCGCTGCTCAGCGTGGCCTTGCGCAGCGAGTCCGCCGCCCGCAGGCTGAAGGTGGGAACGGGCAGGGCCAACCGGCCGGCCCGGCGGATGGCCTGCGACATCATGATGATGCCGTCGGCGCCGATATTGAACGTGCCGGCCCTGCCGGCCATGGTCGCCCGCTCCAGGGCGCCGAGCGCGTCCTGTTCGTGCAACAGCTGCAACCGGGGATCGCGGCCGAAGACCGTGGGCACCACCGGCCCGGACAGGTAGCGGGCCAGGGCGGTGTCCATGGCCGGGCCGATCATGTTGGCCAGCCGCAGAATGGTGACCGAGATATCGGGCCGGCGCCGGCCCAGCCCGCGGGCGTAGCCCTCGATATCGATGCTGTCGCGGGCAAAACCCTCGCCGGGCGGCCGGCGGCTGCTGCTGTCCTCGGTGAACTCCACCGGGTCGTGCGGATGCGAGCCGTAGACCTCGGAGGTGGACTTCAGGATGACCCGCCGCACTGACGGCGCCTTCTGGCAGGCGGCGAACAGCTGCATGGCCCCCATCACGTTGAGCTCTTTGAGGGTGGCCCGACCGCCGGAGCGCGGCGCGTAGGAAGCGGCTGCCGCGTGCACGACGGTGTCGACGTCGCTGTTTCGAATCACCTTGGCGATAAAGGGATTCCGGATATCGGCGCGGACGAACTCCGCGCGTCCCATCCGCCGCTGCAAGTCCTTGCTCGGGGCGATGGCGTCCACGGCGATGACCTTGTTGATAAGCGGATTCTGCGCCAAACGGGCCGTCAGGTAGGCGCCGAGGAACCGGCACGCACCGGTGACCAGCACCACCTTCGGGTAGTGCGGCACCTCGGTGGCGGGCCGTCCGGAGTCCATCGCTAGAGCCTATCGGCCATCGCCGCGAACGGCACGACGGCGCGGATCGCGGCGAGAATCAGAATCGGCTTACTTACCGAGTTTTCTACGCTGAACCCGGGTGCGACGGAGCAGCTTGCGATGCTTCTTCTTGGACATGCGCTTGCGCCGCTTCTTGATGACTGAACCCATGAACTCCGCTACCTAAGAACCAAAGCGCCCGTATTCGGGCGTGCCTGTATCGGGGTCTTACCCTACCGAAGCGGGCACGCCTGCTGTTAACCGGTACCGTCACCCGGCGTCGAAGTAGGAGGTCTCCAGGAGATCGTGGACGGCCTTCGCGTGCACGCGGAACGAACGGCCGACGCGGACCGCCGGCAGTTCGCCGTTGTGGACCAGCCGGTAAACCGTCATCTTGCTGACGCGCATCAACGCCGCCACTTCGGCGACGGTCAGAAACTGAGTCCGTGTGACCTGCTGGCCATCGGCCGGACCGGCGTCACGCGCCGATTTCCCAGCGGCGGAGTCCCGCGCCGAGGGCCCGTTCATAGACGTCATCGCAACCCATTCCCGTCAGGCAC
>JBAXUD010000156.1:0-7230 GCA_037129875.1 Mycobacteriaceae bacterium | reverse complement strand
CTCATCACAGCACCACCACCGAGCGCAGCACCTCGCCGGCGTGCATCTTGTGGAACGCCTCCTCGATACCGTCCAGGCCGATGCGTTCGGAGACGAACTTGTCCAGGGGAAGCCGGCCCTGCCGGTACAGGCTGATCAGTGTGGGGAAGTCTCGCTCCGGCAGGCAGTCGCCGTACCAGGACGACTTCAGTGAACCACCGCGGGAGAAGAAGTCGACCAGCGGCATCTCCAGTCGCATGTCGGGAGTCGGAACACCCACCAGCACAACGGTTCCGGCAAGATCACGGGCGTAGAAGGCCTGCTTCCAGGTTTCCGGGCGGCCGACGGCGTCGATCACGACGTCGACGCCCAACCCGTCGGTCAGATCCTGAATGGTCTCCACGACGTCGAGTTCGCGGGCGTTGACGGTGTGGGTGGCTCCGAACTCCCGGGCCCATTTCAGCTTCGTGTTGTCGGTGTCGACGGCGATGATCTTCTTCGCCCCGACCAGCCGGGCCCCGGCGATCGCGGCGTCACCCACGCCGCCGCAACCGATCACCGCGACGGTGTCGTCGCGGCTCACGTTGCCGGTGTTGATGGCCGCGCCGATTCCGGCCATCACGCCGCAGCCGAGCAGTCCGGCCACCGCGGGATCGGCTTCGTCGTCGACCTTGGTGCACTGACCTTCGTGCACCAGGGTCTTGTCGGCGAACGCCCCGATGCCCAGGGCGGGGGTCAGTTCAGTGCCGTCGGCCAGGGTCATCTTCTGAGTGGCATTGAAGGTGTCGAAGCAGTACCAGGGCCGGCCGCGCTTGCAGGCTCGGCACTGCCCGCACACGGCCCGCCAGTTGAGGATGACGAAGTCGCCCGGCGTCACCCGGGTGACGCCCTCGCCGACCGTCTCGACGACGCCCGCGGCCTCGTGCCCGAGAAGGAAGGGATAGGAGTCGTTGATCCCGCCCTCGCGGTAGGTCAGGTCGGTATGGCAGACGCCGCACGCCTGGATGTCGACGACGACCTCGCCCGGACCGGGGTCGGGGATGACGATGTCGACAAGCTCGACAGGTTGGCCTTTTGCGCGTGAGATCACGCCGCGCACCGTCTGACTCATGAGTCAAACCATAGCTGGCCGGCCCGAAGCCTCGAAGAGGCCAATCCGGCTAACGGATGGCACCGGCCTCGCGGAGCCGGGCCGGTACACCGGGATCGTGTGAGGGCAGCAGCACTCCGGCGCCGCGCAGCCTGGCCTGCAGCGCGCGGACCTTTTGCATGTCGGTGTGGATCCCCGCGGTCGGGGCGCATGGGTCCATGCCCGCCGCGGTGAACGCGGTGTCGCCGGTGAACCAGACATCGGTCTGGTCGGTGCGCAGGCGCACGGTCACCGAACCGGGGGTGTGCCCCGGGGTGCAGATGGCCTGCAGCGTGCCGTCAGAGGTGAGCCGCACCGTCGCACCGAGGTCGCCGGGCGCACCCTCCTCGTCGATGTAGCGGATCTTCGTGGTCGCGTCGCGCCATCGCCAGTGCAGCGCGCCGATCCGGCCCGCGGCGGCGTCCTCGGCGCATGTCGTCCACACGTCGACGCCGGTAAAGGCCGGCACCGTGCCGGTGTGGTCGATGTGCTGGTGGGTCAGCACCACCGCCTTCGTGTCACCGACGGCGAGCCCGGCCGCCGCCAGCCGGTCGGGCAACGTCTCGCCCTCGCCCACGTCGAGCCGGATGAAGGACTGGATGACCGGGCGGGTTCGCGGCTCGGGCCGCCAGGACTCGGGGTCGTTGTAGTCCGGCGCGGCGCCGGTATCGATGACGAACACGCCCTCGGGATGCTCGACCGCATAACTCCAGATCGGCATCGGCGCGGCGAACCGGCGGTCGGCCAGGATTGCCAGGAACCGCAGCAGCGCCGGGCTGCGCTCCGGCAGGCGGCCTCGGGCGTGACTGCGCTTAATGGTCACCGTGCCGCCGTGTAGGGCGTGAACGGTGACCGGTCGCCCGTCGACGGTGAAGGTCGCGGCGGTGCTGCCGTCGGTCATGGTGTCTCCTCGATGGCCGTGTTGAACAATGTTCATCTTGACAGCACAGTTGAACAGTGTCAAACATGGGCGGGTGAACCGAAGCGTCGGGCAGCATCACGGAGATCTTCGGCACGGCTTGATCGCCGCCGCCCTCGAGCTCGTCGCCGAGTCAGATGCCGACGGCGTGACCCTGCGCGCGGTCGCGCGTCGGGCCGGGGTGTCGGCTGCCGCGCCCTACCACCACTTTCCCGACAAGGACGCGCTGCTGGCTGCAGTCGCTCGGGACGGATTCGACACCTTGGCGCAGGCTCAGCTCGAGGTTCTCGGTGGCTCGGGTTCGGCGCCGGATCGGCTCGAGCGATTGGTGACGGAGTACGTCCAATTCGCATTACGGCATCGGACGCACTACGGCGTGATGTTCCGGATGTTGCCGACCGAAGTCGGTGGTGCGGAGGGGGATGAGCTGCGGGCGGCGGCGATGTCGGCCTTCGGCCGCCTCGTCGATGCCGTCGCAGCCGCCGCCCCAGAGCTCTCCGCCGACGAGGCAAACCGGCGCGCGTTGCTGGCCTGGGCGTTCGCCCATGGTGCGGTCGATGTCGGCCGGTGGGGGGCGGCGCTGCGGCCCGGCTTGGACCCCGAGGCGCTGGCCGCCGAGGTGGGTCGTGAGGTCAGGCGATTGGTGGTTGGGCACTAGGCTCGACGTTCATGGCGGCCCTGGATGCGATCGCCGACTGGCCGGTGCCCGCGGCGGCCGCCGCGGTGGTCGGCCGCGCTGGTGTGCTGGCCGGTTACGGCGACCTCACGCGGGTGTTCCGGCTGGCGTCGGTGACCAAGCCGTTGGTTGCCCGCGCGGCACAGATCGCCGTCGAAGAGGGCGTCCTGGAACTGGACACCCCGGCCGGTCCGCCGGGTGCGACGGTGCGGCACCTGCTGGCCCACGCATCGGGGCTCGCGATGCAGTCCTCGGACATCCAGGCTCAACCGGGCACTCGCCGGGTTTACTCCAACTACGGCTTCGCCGTGCTGGCCGAAGCGATCGAAGAGCAATCCGGCATCGAGTTCAGCCGCTACCTGGCCGAGGCCGTCTTCGAACCACTGGGAATGGCATCGGCGCGGTTGGAAGGCGGGGCTGCGGCGTCCGGGTTCGGCGCGTTCGCCAGTGTCGATGACCTCGCGGCGTTCGCCGGCGACCTGCTGTACCCGGTCACGGTGTCGGCGCAGATGCACGCCGAAGCCACCAGCGTGCAGTTCCCCGGGTTGGACGGGGTGCTGCCGGGCTTCGGGATGCAGCGGCCCAATGACTGGGGCCTGGGTTTCGAGATCCGCGACGGCAAATCCCCGCACTGGACCGGCAGCGGCAACTCCGCCGCCACCTACGGGCACTTCGGGCAGAGCGGCACCTTGCTGTGGGTGGACCCGTCCCGCGATCTCGCCCTGGTGGTGCTGACCGACCGGGACTTCGGCGACTGGGCCAAACCGCTGTGGCCGGCACTGTCCGACAAAGTCCTGGCCGAGTTCAACTCGGACTAGCGCAACAGGGGTCCCACAGGGCACAATGGGCACGTACGACACAACTGCATCTTCGGAAACACCAGGTCGTTGGGGAAGACGTCCCTAGTGGAGCCGAAGGAGCAAGTGATGCGTGCGTCGAATCAGTTTGCCGACGTGACGACAGGCGTGGTGTATCTGCACGCCTCACCCGCGGCGGTATGTCCACATGTCGAGTGGACCTTGTCGTCGACCCTTGGAGCAGGGGCGAACCTGAAGTGGACCGCGCAGCCGGCCATGCCTGGCCAGCTGCGCGCGCTCACCAACTGGACGGGTCCGGTGGGAACCGGGGCGCGGCTGGCCAATGCCCTGAGGCAGTGGACGGTCCTGCGTTTCGAGGTCACCGAAGACCCCAGCCCCGGAGTCGACGGCCAGCGGTTCTGCCACACCCCGCAATTGGGGCTGTGGAGCGGAGCGATGAGCGCCAACGGCGACATCATGGTGGGCGAGATGCGGCTGCGGACACTTATGTCTGCCGGGGCCGACACGTTGGCGGCGGAGTTGGACACCGTCCTGGGCACGGCTTGGGATGAGGCGCTCGAGCCCTATCGTGACGGCGGCGACGCCGGTGAGGTCAGCTGGCTGAACCGCGGAGTCGGCTAGACCCGGCTAATAGGGCGGCGGCTTGTTGCGCTCGGCGACGTAGGCGTCGTTGAGGGCCCGCTCACACGAGATGCGATAGGCGCGGTCGGCCGAGCGAGTTCTTCGGCGCAGAGGCATCATCACGGCGCGCTCGGCGCCGGCGGATGTGGTCTGACGGACCCATTGGCTCGAGATGGTGACGTCCCACGTCGGGAACAACAGGCAGCTTCCGGGTCTGGTGGTGTAAGTCTTACCGGTCGGTGCTGTCCAGATGATCGTGCCATCGGGTAGCTGACGATCGCTCCAGCCGCCTTCGCCAGTCCAAAAAGTCTTGAGTAAGTGATGTTTTCGGCGTAGTGCGCGAAGATTGGACGCGTGAGTTGGTCCCAAAGGCCACGGTATCGCGTGGTCGACGTCGCAGTGCTCGGCGGGCCGGTCGCAATTCGGGAATCGGCAGGTGAGATCACGCAGGCGGACGAACTCGGCGAGTGCGGTGGAAGGCCGGTACTGCGGCTCGTCGACATGGGAAGGCTTCCGCAGGTAGCGAACCCGGGCGCCGGTACGGATCAACTCGGCCAGCAGTGGAGTCGGCACCGCGCCGCCGCCGACGATGACGGCAGAGCCGGGTTGGGCGACGGCGTCCGCAACGGTGCCGCTGTCTCCCAAACCGGACATCGCGGTATCCGGTTGCGCATCAATCGCTTCGGCGTTTGCGACTACGTGCACGACGACGCCGGCGGCGCGCGGATCCGGCCCTGCCGATGGACAGGCCGGACCTCCGCATTGGCAGGCGAGTTCCTGGGAACCGGCCGCCAGTGCGCCGAGCGCATCGGCCCGGCGCTGGCCGATGGTCCGAGGATCGTCGTCGCAGACCCCGTGCGCCATCGCAGCAAGCCTGCGGTCCAGCAGGGCCGCATCGGTGGCATAAAGCCGGCCCCACAACGCGGCGGTGCCCAACTCATGGTTCTGGGCGCCGACCGTCACGTCGCGACTCCGGGCGCTCGCTCGGGTGCGGCGCAGTGCACCCGGATCGTGCCTATCGATCCATGTGTCAACCGCCTGCTCGAGCTTGTACTGGGACAGCGCATCCCAGCCGGCGACACGATCGGCCAGTGCGCTGTCGATCAGGGCCAGGGCATCGGCGTCGGTCACCAGGTTGGTGCGCCACGCGATCGCCGCGACCACCCTTGCACTCAAAGCCGCACCGACCATCAACGCCCGCGCCCGTCAGCGCGCACCCTCACATGTGAGGCAACGAATCCACCGTCGCGCGCATCTTGACATGAGGCAACACGCCGACATTGATGGTGTTCAACCGGACCGGTCGATGATTGGACTGGCTCGTCTGCTCCCGGGGTGAAGGCGCCGACAACGTTGAGCAAGTACGAAATCGGCATCCTCAAGGACATCGGCTACACGATGTAGGTCTGATCCGGGGGTTCGTCCCCAGCCGGAAGGCCCTGGGCTGCAGCGTTTTTAGCTGCGCCGACCGTGATCGCTACCGGCAATCCAGAGAAACGTCGATGGTCTTGACGAGAGTGATGGTCGTCGTGTGGTGGTCGCCGAGTGACCCGGTGCCACCGGGGACCGTGTTTCCCGACCCGAGTCTCTGGCTAGTCGTCATCGCATTGTGGACGTCTGTCACGACACACGTATTGAGCGGGTTGTCGCCGATCTGGTCGACGGTCACGGTGTACCCCTGGTCCTGCAGGTTAGCAATCGTTTGCACCGCGCCCCCGTCGGCGTACCAGGTCATCTGGCCTGCGTCATTGGCGATGCAATTAACGGCGGTGCCGTCGATGGCCGTCGAACTCTTGCCGAGTTCATGGCCGTCGCACGGGGAGCCGACGGCTGGTCCGTCAGCACTCGCCGGTGCGGCAAATGCAATTGCTGCCGTTACCGCCGCCGCGACACTCATAGCTTTCAAACCCGCGTCGTTTCTCATGCTCGCATCGCTTTCTATCCCCGGAGCCGCAAGCTTGCGGCGCGCTCAACGTTACCGCTCGAAGGATGCGGCTCCAGGTAAAACCTACCGGTAGACGGTTGGCGGGTTTACACCCGCGGCGTTAGCGGCGCCAGCACAGCGGCGCCGAGGGCCACGATGCCTCCGCCCAGAAACATCCCGCCGATGACGTCGGAGAAGATGTGCGCGCGGGAGTACAGCGCAAGGAACGCCACACACAGGACACCCGCCACCACCGGCACTGCCAGGGCCGCCTTGAAGGCCCGGGTGCGGCCGGCGCCGAAGCACACCGCGATCATGCCGAGCAACGTGGCAGCGCCGGTCACGTGGCCCGAGGGAAACGAATGCTGGTAGGCCACCAATGAGCCATCGTGTAGGGCCGCAAGGGTTTCCGGAGTCCGTCCGATCGTCGCCTTCAGCGTCTGCTCGAGTACAACTCCGGCCCCGACGCCGCCGATCACCAGCAGACCCCGGATCGCCGAGCGGGCCTGCACCGACAGCAGCGTTCCGGCAACCACCCCGGCGGCCGCGACGTGGAACGGTCGGCCGAGATAGCTGAACGCGCCAGCCGCATCGACGCGCCACCGCTGTGAGCGGTGGGCGTTCAGCCACGTCTGCACGGAGTCGTCAAGGCTTGTCAGCCAGTGGGCATTGACATGCAGCGCCAGAGCCGCCAAAACGGTGAATAAGCCTGCGGCAAGCATGATCAGAGCCAGACGGCCGCGGACTAACAAAGCGGCCGCGGCGAAAGTCGCGGCCACAATGAGCAGAGCGATAACGCTGACGTCAGTCTTCATGGTGGTTGCACATCATGCCCGAGCTACGACAAAGTGCCGGAACTACGGCACCAGAATCCTCAGCGCCGACGGCTCCGCCGAAATCTCCACCGGCAGCGGGCAGACGTAATCGCCGTCGGCGTAGGCGTTGATCCCCGGCGACTCCACCCTGATGGTGCGGGCCCGCGCCGTGGTCACCTCGTCGAGATCGATGTGGGTGCCTTTGAAGACGGTGGGGAACAGCCGGATCAGCTTGGTGCGGGAGCCGGCCCGCACCATGGTGACGTCGAGCAGGCCGTCGGAGTGATCGGCGTTGGGGCAGATCAGCATTCCGCCGCCGTAACTGCGGGTGTTGCCGAACGCCGCCAGG